>JAITTF010000115.1 GCA_031287215.1 Bacteroidales bacterium | reverse complement strand
TCCTGTGATCGAAAAGAGATTGCCTTACGGGGAAAAATATATTTCTAATGACATCTATTTAGACAATGATACACAACAGATTATGATTATTACCGGTCCTAATATGAGTGGAAAATCTGCTCTATTACGACAAACGGCATTGATTGTGTTGATGGCACAAATGGGCTGTTTTGTACCTGCCGAATTTGCGGATATAGGGATTATCGACAAGATTTTCACACGTGTGGGAGCTTCGGATAGTCTCTCTACGGGCGAATCTACCTTTATGGTTGAAATGAACGAAACCGCCAGCATTCTTAATAATATCTCTAATAGAAGTTTGATTTTATTAGATGAAATAGGCAGAGGTACAAGTACTTATGATGGGGTTTCGATAGCTTGGTCTATAGCAGAATATCTACATGAACATCCAACATATCGATCTAAAGTACTTTTTGCAACTCATTACCATGAGCTGAATGACATGGCTGAACAATTCAATAGAATCAAAAATTATCATGTGACGGTCAAAGAGATTAATGATAAAATTTTATTTATTAGGAAATTAGCAAAAGGAGGTAGCGAACATAGTTTTGGTATTCATGTAGCACGTATTGCGGGGATGCCTGAAAAAATGCTAAAACGGGCAGATGAAATTCTTAAACAATTGGAGCAAAACCGCTATGGCAATGAAGGTAAAAAAATCAAAATTGAGAAAAAAGAACCAGGTTATCAATTGAGTTTCATTGCTTTAGATGATCCTCTTTTGATTGATATTAAAGATAAAATTATTCATTTGGATATTGATTCTTTGTCGCCGGTAGAAGCGTTAATTACACTCAATGATATTAAAATAATGCTCACTAAAAAAAAGAAATAATATAGATTCCCAAAGTTTATGATTACATTTATTGTATCCATTTTGTTGCTCATTGTCGGTTATTTAGTCTATGGAAAAATAACAGAAAAGATTTTTGGCATTGACGACAAGCGAGAAACGCCTGCCATCACCATGCAAGATGGAGTAGATTATGTTCCGTTGAAACCGTGGCGTATATTTCTGATACAATTTTTAAACATTGCCGGATTAGGACCCATTTTTGGGGCTATTATGGGTGCCAAATTTGGGACTTCATCATTTTTGTGGATTGTTTTTGGTTCTATCTTTGCGGGTGGAGTGCATGATTATTTTGCAGGAATGATCTCTCTAAGGATGAATGGTGCCAGTATGCCTGAAATTCATGGCAAATATCTTGGCAATGGAATGAAGCAGGTAATGCGTGTTTTTATGGTTTTTTTGATGGTTTTAGTTGGTGTAGTTTTTGTGGTAGGTCCGGCAGGGTTGTTGGCAAATATGACTCCCGATATACTGAATACTACTTTTTGGATCATCATCATTTTTGCCTATTATCTTTTAGCTACCTTACTTCCTATTGATAAATTGATTGGTAAAATCTATCCTATTTTTGGGTTCTGTTTGATATTTATGGCAATTAGTATTCTATTTGCACTATTTTATTATCATCCACCCTTACCTGAAATTTGGGATGGATTGGCAAACAAACACCCTCAAGCAGCTACCACTCCGATCTTCCCAATGATGTTTATCTCTATTGCATGTGGTGCGGTATCGGGATTCCATGCAACACAATCGCCATTGATGGCACGTACCATGACCAATGAACGTCAAGGAAGACCCATTTTCTATGGAGCAATGATTTTGGAAGGGATTATTGCCTTGATATGGGCTGCTGCCGCTTCCTACTTCTTTTTTGATACTCCTGAAGGTGGTGAAGTCTTTCAAACCGGCACTAATGCTGCGGTAGTAGTGGATGCCATTACTAAAAATTGGCTGGGTATGTTTGGGGCTATTCTTGCGGTATTGGGTGTTATTTTTGCTCCTATTACCTCCGGTGATACTGCCCTGCGTTCTGCACGATTGATCGTCGCCGATTTCCTCCATTTTGACCAAAAACCAATCTATAAAAGATTGATAATTGCTGTCCCTATCTTCTTACTTACTTTTTTAATTTTACTCTATAGCCTGAAAGATGCCAATGGTTTTGATTTAATATGGAGGTACTTTGCATGGGCAAATCAAGTACTGGCAATGGTTACCCTATGGGCAATCTCTGTTTTCCTCCGTAAAAAGAAAAAACCTTATATCATATCACTCACTCCTGCCATTTTTATGACGATGGTCTGCACAACCTTTATCCTTATTGTTCAAAAAGAGGGTTTCGGATTGGCGGCACCTGTTGCATACTCCATTTCAACTACCTTGACAGTCGCTCTTACGGCACTGTTTTTTATAAAAACTAAAGAAACTATTAACTCGTGAAAAAAAATCATCCGATTCTTGAAAATTTAGCAGAACAATACTGTGGTGAAAAGTTCTTGAAAATCAGTCAACTGCCTTTATCGGGTTCTAATCGGCTCTATTTTAGATTTATTTTCCAAAATCATGAATCTATTATTGGAGTATATAATGAAGATATTCAGGAGAATAGAGCCTTTTTCCATTTTCAGAAAGCTCTTCATAAAAATAGAATTCATGTACCTAAACTGCTTGCGATTTCAGAAAACCAACAATATTACTTGCTCCATGATTTAGGGGATGAAAATCTATTTTCACTATTATCTACTCATAGGAATCATGACATCATTGACGATAAAGTAGTGGAATTTTATCAAAAAACAGTCAAAATCTTACCTCATATCCAAACCATTGACAAAGAGATAGATTTTTCTTATTGCTACCCACGTAATAGTTTTGACCGCCAATCGATGCAATGGGATTTAAACTATTTTAAATATTATTTCATCAAACTGTTGAATATTCCTTTTCATGAACAAAAGTTGGAAGATGATTTTAATACGCTGATTAACTTTCTTTTAGAGGCAGACAGCCACTATTTTCTCTATCGCGATTTCCAATCACGGAATATCATGATTCATGACAACGATCCTTATTTTATTGATTTTCAAGGTGGAAGAAAAGGTGCGTTACAGTATGATGTTGCTTCATTGCTCTATGACGGGAAAGCCAATCTTTCGGAGTCCTTGAGAATTAAGCTTTTGGATCTTTATTTAGAAGAGTTGGTAAAAATCTGCCCTGTTACAAAAATGGAATTTCTCAAGTATTACTATAGTTTTGTCTTAATCAGGATTTTGCAGGCTATGGGGACTTACGGTTTTAGAGGATACTATGAAAAGAAAGCTCATTTTTTGGCAAGTATTCCTTTTGCCATTGACAATATCCGTTATTTGTTAGAAAATGTAGATTTTCAGGTACAACTTCCCGAACTTTTTTCAGTTTTAGAACGAATTACTCAATTAGATATTTTTCAACCTATAGATAATCAGGAAAATATATTAACGGTAATCGTTAATAGTTTTTCTTATAAAAGTGGCATTCCTTTGGATTTAAGCACTAATGGTGGTGGTTTTGTGTTTGATTGCAGAGCATTACCTAACCCAGGCAGAGAAGTTGAATTTCAACAATTAACGGGAAAAGATGCATTAGTCATAGAATGTTTAGAAAAATACGAAGAAACTACAGCCTTTAAGCATCATAGTTTTGCGTTGATAGATGCTTCCATAAAAAATTATTTAGACCGAAAATTTACCCGTTTAATGGTGAGTTATGGCTGTACCGGAGGGCAACATCGGTCGGTCTATTTTGCAGAATCGTTAGACAAACATCTTGCGGACTTTTTCCCTCAAATAAAAATAATATTAAATCATAAAAATAAATTTGTAATATGATAGATTGGATACTTAATTATGAATCACTCTTAATGGTCTCTCTTTTTGGTGTAATTGCTTTAATAATAATCATCTATCATTTAGCATTATTCAGTAGATTTTCCTTCAAGAAGCATCACAAAACCAAAAATGCGCCGCAAGAGCCGATCTCCGTTATTATGGTCGTCAAAGATGGGGTACATCATCTCATTAATTCTCTCCCTGCACTCCTTGCGCAACAATACAACCAATTTGAAATTGTAATAATCAACGACAATTCAAATGATGAAATTGAAATGGTCATGCAAGATTTCCTGTTGCAACACCCTGATAAACTGAAATTTGTAAATCTCACCTCCTCAGTTACTAATATTCAAGGGAAAAAATTCCCGCTGTCGATAGGGTTTAAATCCGCTTCGTACGAGCAACTACTCCTTACCGAAGTCTCTTCGACACCCTCTTCTCCTTATTGGTTGCAACATATCGCACGCCACTACGAAGGTAAGACGCAAATGGTATTAGGATATGCTACTTTTGCAAAGAAAAAAGGGCTTCTGAATCGTTTAATTCATTATGATGTACTCTACAATGCCATGGAAAATTTCTCGTATGCTATGGCAGGCATGCCCATCTATGGCAACGGGAAAAATCTCTCCTATACAAGATCGCTATTTATGAAAAACAGAGGTTTTACCTCTCATAATCACATCCCTTTTGGTGATGATGAACTGTTTGTTAATAGAGTAGCAACAAAGAAAAATTGCGATATAGAATTTTCAACCAAAGCACAGACCATCTATTTTCCTGACAATATTGCTTCTCACTGGCGCTCTCGCAAACATCGACATTTTTTTACCTCTAAATTTTACAAACAAAAACATAGATTTCTTCTCCGTACACTCATTTACAGCAATCTCCTTTTTTATATTACGTTTGGTATAAGTTTAGCATTTGTCATTTACGATCCTATTTTGCTGGCTATTCTGCTATTCATTTTTGTCGTAAAAACCACATTACAGTATATCATGACCTATAAAAGTGCCAAAAAATTAAATGAAAAAATCCTCTATCCTTTCATTTTATTGTACGATATCTTCTTCTCTATCTTTAATTTTGTGCTTCTTTTTAAATCTTATTTTATCAGTGGTAAAAAAATAAGGTAAAAACTCATTGATTGTCATTATTTTTTAATGATTTCTCCTTTGTCGTTCAGGAAGGGAATCAAAATAGTTTGTTATGATTATTTTTTGTACTTTTGCAAATGGATAAATCTAAGAAACAAATTATGCCTCAAATAAGTTCTTTTTACGGAATTATTATATCAATGTTATTATATCAAAAATCAAAAGAAGCATCACAAAAAAGTTAGATTTGAGGAAGAATATCGGAATTTTTTGAAAGATAATGGTGCCGAGATTGATGAGCGGTATTTTTTGAAAGAGTAAGAAGTTGAAAAAAAGTACTGTTTTTGAAGAGGTCAGAACAACATGCATCCCTTTACTATTTGCTGAAATTATAGTACCCTAAAAAAAAAAAAAAAAAAAATGCAAAAAAGTGGTTTGGTAAAAAAAAAAAAATTACCTTTGCAACGATTTTGTGAAGTAGAAGGTGAGAACGATTTTTTTTATAATTAACACAATAAAAATAGATTTCTATAGTTTAATAATTGACATTTTAAGAATAAGAATATGAAAAAAATACTTTTTATCGTTGCTTTAATGCTTGTCTGTGGATTAACTAATGCTCAAGAAGGCAGTACGTTGGAACAACCTATGGCTCCTGCTTTAGAATTTCCTTGGGAACAAGAAAATGTCGGGGACTTTGCTGAACCTGTAAGTTATGTTTTCCAACGCGAAGCAGATGTGCTTTATTCCGTTACTATCAAAAGAAGAATAGATTTGCGCGAAAAAATGAACCATCCGCTCTATTTTCCAAGAACACCTCGCGGATCATGGCGCAGTTTAGCTCAGGTAATCTTCGATGCAATGGATATGCAGAACACTGAAAATGAAGATGCCTTGAAAATCTATAGCGATGAATTTTGTAGAGAATTAATGAATAGAAATACCATCCAAGAAAATATGAACTATTCAGAAGTAGTGATCGGTGGTGATGTGGATGAAAATGGTGAAGTCTTAGGCGATAAACAAATCCAATACAACTTAGAAGCTCAGAATATTCTTGGTTATGATGTAGTTGAAGTATGGTTTTTCGACAAACAACGCTCACTGCAAGATGTGAGAATCATGAAGATTATGCCCTATTTTGAATATGATAAACCGGGTGCTAATATGGGACAGAATGAAGACGAAAATGAAGTTGCCGACAATAATAAATCTCAACGCCAATTAGGATGGATCAAATATAATGACCTAAGACCCTATTTAGCTAAACAAGAGGTTAAAAATATTAAAAACAATTCTCAAAGACTCTCTTTAGACGACTTATTGACCTGGAAAAGAATGTTTAAAGGTTATATCCTCGCAGAAAGTAATGTCTATGAAGACCGCCATGTAGCCGATTATATCTCCAACAGCCGTGATCAGATGATTGAATCTGATAAAATTACGGAGAAAATGCGTAAACAAGAACATGACCTTTGGGAATTTTAATCCCTCTCTTTTATTTTTAAAACATGTCT
>JAITTF010000112.1 GCA_031287215.1 Bacteroidales bacterium | reverse complement strand
TTTTTCCTTTTTGCATTGAAGCCCAAACTGCTTTTGGTTTTGGATTTGTTAGAAGTAATACTCCCACAGTAATTGTGGACGGTCATCCCTTGTCAAATGCTTGGGCAGGTGGCTTAAATTCAGTTAAATTCTCGGAAATAGATCTTAATTTGGATGGAGTTAAAGACCTGTTTGCTTTTGAAAAAAATGGCAATAGAATATTACCTTTTTTAAATTTGGGTGGAAATCCGCCTCATTTTCAGTATGCTCCTGAGTATATCCGATTTTTTCCAAAATTACACGATTGGGCGATACTTATTGATTATAATGGAGATGGTAAAGAAGATCTATTTACCTATAGTCTGGCTGGCATTGCCATATATAAAAACATTTCAGAGACAGCGTTGGCATTTGAATTGGTAGAAGAGCAGCTGCAAGCCTATTATTATAATGGGTACTCCAATCTTTTTGCATCTCCGGATGATTATTTAGTCATTGCGGATGTGGATGGAGATGGGGATTTGGACATGCTTAATTTTTTTATTTTAGGTAAAAATGTGCATTATATCAAAAATTGGGCGATAGAATTACATCAAAACGCTGAAATTTTCGATATGAGACTCGAAGAGGAGTGCTGGGGGCATTTTTCGGAAAGTGCAGATAATAATGTAATTACCCTTTTTACAGATTGTCAATCTAAAATTAGCGAAGAGTTGTTCTCCGAAACGCGCCATATCGGTTCAACGATGACCTTGTTGGATGTTAATCACGACAATTTACAGGATATCGTCATAGGGGATGTGGATTATCCCTCCCTTACGCTGCTTGTGAATGGGGGAACTCCGGCAGATGCACTCATGGTCAGTCAAACCAATGATTTTCCTAATTCCACTACTCCCGTAAATCTGTTTTCTATGCCGGTAGTGAGTTTAGCTGCTGTTTCCGGTAATGCTCAACAGGATCTTATCGTTTCTCCGTCTGATCCCTCTTTGACCAAATCTCAGGATTTTGAGAGTGTCTGGCTATACTCTTATAATTCAGAATTAGATGAATATCAGTTGACTAACAAATCATTTTTACAAGATGAGATGATAGAGGTGGGTAGTGGTGCTTATCCCATTTTTTATGATTGGAATCAAGACGGACTTACAGATCTTTTTGTGGCTAATTATGGTAAATATGACAGTTCTACCTTCAATAATGGCACTTTACATTCATATTATGCGTCTTCAATAGCTTATTTTGAAAATACAGGGAACCTCAATCAACCTGAATTTACGCTTAAGACCTCCGATTTTGGCAATTTAAAATCCTATAATTTCCAAGCACTTTATCCTACTTTTGGAGATTTTAATGAGGATCATAAAATAGATATGCTTTGTGGCTTGAGTAATGGAACGCTCCTATGGGTTGCTAATAATACAACAGACCCGAATACTTTAAGTTTTAATCCACCGGTATTCAATTGGCAAAATATTGACGTAGGCGATTTTAGCACTCCACAATACTATGATATTGATGGAGATGGTAAAAAAGAGCTGTTGATTGGCAATAGGAGAGGAAAAATTAGTTATTATCAAGATATTTCTTCAACAAATATTCCTCAATTTCAGTTGATTACTGATATTTTTGGAGCCGTTGATGTGCGTGATGAAGAACTCTCTTATTTTGGCTATTCAGTGCCCTGTTTTTTTCAATACAATAACCAAACCTATCTCTTTTGCGCCAATGAGCAGGGGATCATTGCAATTTATGATGAGATAGATGGGCACTTAGATGGGACTTTTCATCGCATCTTTCCCAATGTTTTTGAACTGTATCAATTAAGAAGATGCACGATTGAAGAAGGTGTTAGGGTAGGAGTATCAGTAAGTGATTTAGACCAAGATGGTTTTCCGGAATTAGTAGTGGGTAATTGGGCAGGGGGCTTAGCATTTTTTCAAGGTGTTTTATTTCCAGATTCAACCATTTCGGCACATTCTATCGCCCATAGAAATCAATATACACTCTATCCAAATCCTGTATTGACCACGGTTACCCTAAACTCGTCGGCGAATACTACTAAAGGGCAACTCTATATTTACAGTATTACAGGACAAGTTTTATATGCTGAAAGTATCAATAGTTTTCCTATTGCTATAGAGGTAGCATTTCTGAAAAGTGGTCTTTATTTTGTTGAAATAAATGATCCAAACGGAAAATATTGTTTAAAGTTCGTAAAAAATGGAAGTTCTAATTGAGTACTTGTGTAAGAATTGCAACAAAAAACACCCTTGTATTTAGAAATATAAGGGTGTTTGTTAATATCAATCTTCCAAAGCAGCTTATACCAATTATGCTCCTAACTGTAATCTAAAGAATGAAGTACAGGTAAGGTCTTTATCTGCGCTTTTTAGATAATCAGCTACGGTGATTTTGTTATCGTCAATATATTCTTGATTTAACAGGGTATTCTCTTTAAAGAATTTGTTTAATTTTCCCATAGCGATTTTTTCCACCATCTCTTCTGATTTACCTTCTTGACGGGTAATATCGCGAGCGATTTCCAATTCGTGATCTATCACGGATTGAGGGATAAAATCTTTATCAACAGCGATTGGGTTCATAGCAGCAATTTGCAGTGCGATATGGTGTCCAATCAGTTCAAAACCAGATTTATTAAAGCCAACGATAGTAG
Source organism: Bacteroidales bacterium (assembly GCA_031287215.1). Lineage (GTDB taxonomy): Bacteria > Bacteroidota > Bacteroidia > Bacteroidales > WCHB1-69 > JAGVVH01. The sequence continues at coordinate 552 of JAITTF010000112.1, read as the reverse complement.
CTAAGCGGTTTCCGTTGTGATTATAAGCAGCTACAGAATTACCTTCAATAGTCTCATAAGCAGGAAGTTCAACTTTCTCGCCTGTTTTACCGGTCATATCCAAAAGGAGTTCTTCAACGGTTCTACCATCAATAGATAATTTCAGAAGTTCGTCTCTTGTTTTAACGGTATTAGCCATAGCAGCGTCCATAATTTTATTAGCAAAAGCAACGAAGTCGCTATTTTTACCAACGAAGTCAGTTTCACAACTTACTACAACAACGGCAGCAAAAGAATGATTATCGTTAGTACATGCGATAACGCGACCTTCGTTAGAGGCTCTATCGGCGCGTTTTGCGGCTACTTTTTGACCTTTTTTTCTAAGGAGATCAATAGCCAAATCAAAATCGCCATTAGCTTCAACGAGTGCATTTTTGCAATCCATCATACCGGCTCCGGTATCTTGTCTTAATTTATTTACATCAGCAGCAGTAATTGCCATAATATTTTAATATTTAATTAGGTGAATAAACGGTTAAATTATTTCTTTTTTTGAGTCGTTTTTACAGGTGC
>JAITTF010000084.1 GCA_031287215.1 Bacteroidales bacterium | reverse complement strand
TGCAACAGAGGCAGAACATCTTCCAAATGTTGTGTCCGCACTACGCCCAAACTGTGGTCTATTATATCGCCTGCAATGAGAATTATATCGGGTTGCAGTGCGTTTATTTGCGCCACGTAGCGTTGCAAACGCTCTTTGCGTACCACATTACCCAAATGTATGTCGCTCACTGCCGCAATTTTTAGGGAGTCAAGCGAAGATTGCCGCTTTGCCGTTTCCAAGTTTAGCGTTACAACCTGTGTATGGTCAAAGTTGTAATGCCCTTTGATAATGCAACCTGCACATCCGAGCAGTACTATGCCGAAGTATATCTGTTTTACCAAAGGATAATTGTTTTTGACAAAGGCAGGATAATAATCCGCAAAATGCTGCACCAAGCGCAACAAATCGGCAAAAAGGCAGGCAATTAAGAAAAAACAAAATAGCAAAATCCAATACCCGCCTATGTTGCTAAACACAGCGCCTACCCGCCAAGATATAAACTTATTTGCCGCTATGCCTATAAAAAACGACAGCGAGCATACCCAAAATACTGCCGCATACACGATTCGAACTGCATTATCACTTGGCAATGCCCACCATCCGTGCAAGTAAACATAGGTATTAACGAGTAGATAAACTGCAAGGGGTATAATAAACCATAGTTTTGAAAAATACTGTGCCATAATTTTTTATCAATAGGTAAAAAGTGGCAAAGGTACTTATTTTTTCACAAACTCTGCCGCATAAATTTCCCTCGATGAAAAACAAGCGTAGAAAAGTTTTTCATCGTTTATTGATAATGATTTACAGTTAGTATTATATATTGCAACTTTAGACCTCACCCCGCCCCCTCGTCTGGCGAGCGACGATTGAACCTAAAAATCGGTAAAACCTCCGTGATATTGGGTTTTACCGATTGTAGAAATAATATAATTTCTAATTTATTGTATCAATGTTTTTAATGTCGCTAATTTTGGCTCTAATTTCACTAATTGACCAAAATTGACAAAATCTTTTATATTGTTTGTCAAAATAGCCATACATTTCATTTTTTCGCAAACAGCAAAATGAACGTTATCCTCTAAATCTTGATTTTTGTAAGAAAATCCGGTTTTTACATCTTCATAAGACAAATCGGATATGGTCATTTTTGGTAAAATGTTATTCAATTCGGATATTGCTTTTTCTCTTGAATATGCTTTTCGATTGTACATTCTGCTGCCTTTTTTGCAGTTGCGAACCAGTTTGCACAACAGCAAGCGAAGACGTAACAAGCACCTCGCGTCTTCGTTGTGTGAAAAGATAATTCAATGCCTGCACATCACGGTTTTGCTGTGTGCAATAATTTACGAGCACATTGGTATCCACATATATCCGAATTATTTTGCTTTTCGTCACAATACAAGTTTGTTAAAGCGTTTTTTTTCGATTGCTGTGAGTACGTCAAGGTTGGCAACAATAAATTGTTGTTCTGCCAAATCTACAATTTCTTTGTGTGCAACACCTGTTTTTTGGAGCAACAACTTCAATAAATCTTTGTTTTGCTGCTTTGCAATAACATAATCTTCTTTTGAAATTTTAGCCATAACTGTTCCCTTTTTATTGTTTATCAAAACACTGCAAAAGTAGTAATTATTTCTTGAAAAACGAACTTTTCAGTAAAACACAATATGCCAAAGAACACTTTTTTATCTGAGAGTGTTAACCAAAGATAGAATATAGCGCTTTTACAACATTATTGCTGTTATTTTCTATTTTATATGTGATTGTATATCAATATCTTACATTTTCTCTATTTGGTAAAAAATCAATTCAAAACGCAATTATCTATTTTTGGTTAACACTCTCCAACTAACATAGTTCAGCCCAATATGAGAGCAAAATTCTACCGATGACGGCTTGCCTACGATGCACAGATTTGCGTCCGCGTCTGTAATAACAAAACTACGAAAATTCTACCCCGGTAACATTGGTGTAAAATCTGGGGCTTCCCTCAAATAATATGGGACTTCAGTACTAAAATCACAACTACCTTCGGATACTAATTTTGCAATTATTTTGTCAAATAATGTTTCAAATCGACGGTAGCCATTTTCAAAGGATGTGTATTTGCTTGCGTACCACCAGTCACTGTCGTCTTTTCTAAAAAGTTTTTCTTCTTCGCGTATGCCTTCGAATATTTCATCCTTGTTTTTATCAGAGCGTTTAATTCCATAATAAAAATACTTCCCCTCAAAATCATATACAATTTGAATATAGAATATTTTATCATTGGCATTCATTTCAATGCCTGTCCTAATCTTATCGTTCAGGTCTGAAAAAATATATGAAGAGAAAAAAGGTAGTTTTGAAAATTTAGGATTGGTTTTAATTTCATTTTCCCATTCTCTAAACCTTTTTCGCACAATATCTTCGTGAAGCATTTGCAAATGTGTCTGCAACTTTGATGCTGCTTGAATTTTCTTTGTTACAGAGTCAAAATTGGCAACTTTGTCATTACCGAGTTCTAACTCGGCACACAAAAAGTTTTGTAGTTCCTTATTCATTTTTTTATCTCTTTTGTAAAAGATTCCATTCAAATAATCAATATATTGTTCCAAAGCGGAAGATAACAACGTATCTTGGAAAGTAACATTCGGCTTTACGTCTCTGCTTAACCACGTCAGTATATCTTTTCTAAACGTCAATCGCAAATACCTGTCTTTGAAACCTTCTTCGTATTTCTTCCCCCACGTTTGCTTATCGGGATCTTTGTCGCTAAGATAAACAATGTATATTTGATTTTCTTTGAATTTAAATTGTTTGGTAATGTCTATGTAGCGAGCGAATTGCTTGGGCTGGTCGTCTGCCCCGTATACCTTATTTTCAATAATTATGGCACAATTTTTGTCGCGTATCCACAAATCAATACGCTTTACTTCTTGTGTAATTATAGGTTTTTCAACTTTAATGCAATCAAACGATGTCTTTTTTTTCTTAATGTACTCGATAAAACTTTCCAATATCTTAAATTGTCCATCGGAGGTTTTGTACTGCAACAGTTTTGTCAATATGCGGCTGTGCGCATTTTCGTCAGTATGTAGTTCATCAATGAGATTGATACGGTAAGGCATCATTTTTTGCTCATCTTCGTACTTCTCTCCAAAGGTGTTTAATAACGCAAGGATATCCCGCAATGTTTCTGACGTTTCTTCGTGGTGTTTGTCCATTTTTATTTGTGTTTTTAATGTTGTTAAAAAATGGTGCAAAGTTAGTATTTATTTTGAAAAAGCAAATGGTTTTGTATGGGCAGGTTTCAAACCTGCCCATACAAATTTCTGCTAATTCTCCTTTATCGCCGCGTGTGCCGCCGCCAACCGCGCTATAGGCACACGGAACGACGAACAACTAACATAATTCAACCCAATATGATGGCAAAATTCTACAGATGACGGCTCGCCGCAGATGCCTACCTTGAGGTCGGGACGAGTGGAGCGTCCGTTGAGGGTTGCCAACTTACGACCATATGGCACGGGCTACAACCAGTAGGGGAGTTTTTATAGTGTTATGGATTTTATCTCGTCACGTCTGCTTTCAGGCGTTGTCTCCAAGCAATTATCTTTTATGCGCTCAAAACCTTCTGTATTATCTTTAGGCATCAAGTATTTTGCCAAAAGCAAAATTGCCCTATTGGTGTGGTAAAAGTCGTTCTCTTTCAAAGCGGCAATATCTGCTTTAGTTGCAGACGCTTTTAATTCTGTTTGTACAAGGGCGATATCTGCATCTGTTTTAGTTGCAGACGCCTTTAATTCTGTCTGCACAAGGGCAATATCTGCTTTAACAGACACCACCTCGCGCTCGGTCTTGCAAATGCGATTGT
>JAITTF010000063.1 GCA_031287215.1 Bacteroidales bacterium | reverse complement strand
GAAACACAGAATTTAAGCGGTTTTTCTTAAAAATCACTGTACTCTTATGTTCTCCCTGCTGTTTTTTCAAAGAATTCTTAAGAATTAGGGGGATTTCAAAGTCTATGCGTTTATCCTGCTTTTTTTATGTGTGTACTTGACAAAAGATTTCGGCCATGCCATAATTCGTATCCAATGGGTGAAAAAAGTTTCGCCTACAAAAATGTTTAGATATTAGGAGGAAAAATGAAAATCTTTATTGGCAGCTCTTCAGAAGCGGCAGATAATACAAATCCCAAAAATATATTACTTAAAGTTGCAGAAATTTTGAGAGAAGCAGGTGTTGAGCCTGTCGCATGGAATAATAGTGACTATGATTTATTTAGCGTAGGTAATACTACTATTGAAAACTTGGAAACAATAGTTGAGAGAGAACAAATTGGAGCGTCAGTATTCATTTTTTCTGCTGATGATAAAATTTGGTGGCGAGATAAAGTAAACGGAAAAAGTGAAGATAAAAATGCCCCCAGAGATAATGTAATATTTGAACATGGTTTATTTTCTGGAAAATTAGGTAGAAAAAAATCGATAATTGTTAAATGCGGCGAAGTTGAAAAAATGCCTTCCGATTTATATGGTGTAACTTCTATTGACTTAAGTAAAGAAAATAGAGAAGCCGGAACAAGAAAACTTATACAATGGGTAAATAATTTAAAAACAGAAATTTCAAATGACACAAATTCCGAAACAATAAATACCAAACCTCGTGTCTTTTGTGAATATCATGCAGATTTGGAAAAAGAGAAAGCAGCGATAGAACAAGAACTTAGTGATATTAAAGGAGGAAGTGGCATATTGACAGTGTTTAAGAAACAATCCGATGCAGTTAAAGATTACAAAGAAAATATCTCTAATCCTGATATTTCTTCAATTAAGATTCTATGTATTAGAGGAGAAAGTTTTGTACAAGACCAAGATGAACAGTGGGGGTCTGTCTTTGATGATAATCGCAGTATAATTGGTATTCTTAGTAGTGATAATAACTTGGATTTGATAAAATCCAGATATGAGTCTTGCAAAAAGCGTAATGAAACGGAGGATGCTTTTATAACAAGATATACAAAGCAAATGAAATCAACCCAAGAAACAATAAAAAGCAAGAAAAGCAATCAACTCTATCTTTATTATGAAAAAGATTTACCATTTCGTATGTTGTTTATTGATAATATTTTATATATGAGTAAATTCAAAAAAAATACAAAGGCATCACAATTAGAAGTAATAAAAATCCAAAAAGATTCTACTCTGTATTCAGTATGTGAGGAGTATTATGAAAAAATTAAGTCAACTGCTGTTAAACAACATGAATAAGCAAGAGCAAACAAAGAGTATTTGTGCTTTTATTGCAGCTGGTGGCAGGGGTTCTCGACTTGGTGCATTGGGCGAACATACGCAAAAATGCATGCTGGAGTTGTGGGGCAATCCTATGTTATATTATTCAATTGGTTTATTAAAAAATGCAGGATGCTCTAAAATTGTAATTGCCGTCAACCATCTAAGTGGACAGATTAAAAATTATTTTAAAGATGGCAAGAAAATTGGCGTTGAAATAGAATATATTGAAGATAGCTTTCAATCGACTTATGATGCGTTATACCATTCATTAGATCATTTAGCAGATAGAATATTATATATACATGCCAATATTTTATTTCAAAACACGCTTTTAAAGGACCTTGTTACTCTTGGCGACAAACTTAATAAAAACATTATTACTGTCATACCTAATAATACAATTTCGTTGAAACATGCGCAAGTTTCTCTTGATGAGAATAATTGCATTTCGGCCATTGACCTCACCGAGCGAAATAACAAACTTCCTTACACATTCTTAGGGGCAGCATACTATAAAAAACAGGATTTTACTACACATTTCAATGGGGATGCTACCGGCATGGTGGAAAAACTTATTAAGCAACTTTTAGATACCAATATAAAAACTATGGTATATCAATATCATGGTAATTGGTATCATATCGAAACCGAAACGGATTATTTGGAAATAAAAAAACAAGCTCCATGGGAGATTTACAATGAACAAATTTAAGATAATTCCTTCATTGGTTATAAATATAACCGAAAAATGCAATATGGGTTGTATATATTGTCCACCGTTTGGCGAGAATTTGTGTCATGGTAACAGCCCTTATGATATTAACGCTGCTAAAACGCTAATAAAACTTGCAAAGCAAAATAGATTCCAAACGGTTAGATTTACAGGAGGCGAACCTTTGCTGTTTCCCGAGATATTACAGGAATTATTAGATGAGTGTGACAACGAATTTCAAAGATTGGTGTTGAATACTAATGGTACTCTCTTACATAAATATTTTGAATTATTAGAAAAATACAAAAACAATTTTATTTTAAAAATCAGTTTCGACAGCATTGTTCCCACCGAGTTCAACGACCTTACAAAAACATCTGATTTTAATACTGTCTTTGAAAATATCAATACCGCTCTTGCTATGGGATTTCAGGTAGAAATAAACTCGGTTCTTGTCAATCAGTAATTAGAAAGGATACTCCAGCTTATTTCATATTTTTCCGAAAGAAATGTATCGATGAAATTACTAACGCTCTCCAGTTATTTTGAAAATGTAGAAACAAATATCTTCACTTTTGATTTAAATGGTTTACTTGATTATTTAGAAAATAAGTCAGTAAAAAAAACAAACGAGCAATTGAATGGAAACAGAGGCATTTCTATGTTGAATTATACTATAAATAATACAACAGTTTTTTTCGTTGACCATTCCTGCAAATTGTCAAGAACACCAATAAAATGCTATTTTTATGATTGTGATAAAATTTGTAGTTTATTTCCCTGTGATAGTGGTGCAATTTCAATATCGCTAAATACGGATGGTTATATTTCATCTTGTAGAGGGCGTAAAGATTTGGAACTTAAGGTATTTAATGAATCGGAATTAGTTATAGCAGAAAAGTTAAAATCGCTATTAACAAAGTTTGATACTTGTGTTAAAATCAATGTAGATAATATAGCATGAATAAAATTTTGGAGGTTTTATTATGTTCAATAAAGAGTTCGCAGAAAAAATAGATGCGAAGGCACGAGAGGAAATTGCACAGTACGGCTTGCCTACAGAAAG
>JAITTF010000052.1 GCA_031287215.1 Bacteroidales bacterium | reverse complement strand
TTTTTCAGATTCTTGTGCTTCTTTGTTTAGTTTATTTTCATCATTTTCCTCTTTTACAAAACAAAAAAACACAGTCGGATAATTAATGGGAGAAATTGTGGTATGAATTTGTATATTTTTTACCTCCAACAAGCTCACATTAGTTTTTAAATATTTCTCTAACAACTCTTTAGAAATCTCAATCAGACAAAAACCGGGAGTCATTGGAAATGAAGGGAAATGGACTTTAAATATTTCGCAGTCAGATATAAAGGAAATTTGAACAGTAAAATGATGGCTGTCTGTCAAGTTTATATCTTTAATTTCGTATAAAAAACCTAAAAGGGTGGTATAATTATTTTTCAAAGCAGTTACTTGATGGATAGCCTCTTTCCAATCAGATAGTGGAATATCGCGTTTTGATTTATAAGGTTTCATGGTAATAATATTAGAAATATTCAAAAAGTGGAATATATATCATTATATTTCAGTGTTAAGCATCTCACCTCTAAGAGAGATCCCCATCAATTTTTTTATTTTATCAGTGGCAAGGTTTTGTCCAAGTAAGTACATCAATTTGGTTACGGCAGCTTCTGTAGTAATATCATAACCGCTGACTACACCTATTTTTTTCAACAAAGCACTACCGCTATAAAGACCTGCTTCAACACTTCCTCCCCCTTTACATTGAGTAACATTAACTACAATAATACCTTGTTTGATCGCATCTTCAATGATATTTAAAAAGTCAGGGTAAGTAGGCGCATTGCCTGCTCCAAAACTTTCTAAAATCACGGCTCTGATGTTAGGGGTTTTAAAAACAGTGGCAATCAAAGGCAAAGTTATTCCCGGATAGAGTTTTAAAATGGCAATATTATCATCAATTTGAGTGTGAAGAATCAATTTTTTGTCGTTACATTGATGGATGTACGCCTCATTAAACTTAATTTTAACTCCAACTGTTGCCAATTTGGGATAGTTGGAAGAGGTAAAAGCGTTAAACTCTTCTGCATTATCCTTATAGGAACGGTTTCCTCTATATAAAGAGTTTTCAAAATAGATACAAACCTCCGGTACGGCAGGTCTATCGTCAATGTAAGTAGCTGCAATTTCGATGGAATTTAAGATATTCTCCCTACCATCGGTACGCATCACTCCTAACGGGAGTTGTGAACCAGTCAGGATAACGGGTTTATTTAAGTTTTCTAACAAAAAAGAGAGTGCAGAAGAGGTATATGCCATCGTATCAGTACCATGTAGTATCACAAAACCGTCAACATTATCGTAATGGTCATAAATCTCTTTTGCCAACTTTATCCAATATTTAGGATTCGTATCAGAAGAATCTATCAATGGATTCATCTCATAAAAGATTATTTCAGCATCAATCAATGAAAGCATCGGAAGATGTTTATAAATATTATGAAATGGAAACGGTTCCAGTGCCTTAGTCTCACTATTACGAAGCATTCCTATAGTTCCACCGGTATAAATCAGCAAAATTTTTCTTTTCATCGTTTAGTTCTACAACAATTTACAAAAGTAGCACAAAAGCAGTAGCTAAATTCATCTATAAAAAAGAAAATATGATACAAGAAATGTTAATAAGTATCACTATGGTTAGAACCTAAAATTAGCTATTAACAAAGAAAAAAAATGAAGACAACAAAAAAGACTAATGATTACTATATAGTCTCAAAAAATTGGGTAGCGGGGACAGGACTCGAACCTGCGGCCTCCGGGTTATGAGCCCGACGAGCTACCACTGCTCTACCCCGCACTATTATGGGTGCAAAGATACACTTTTTTTGAATATAAAATCACTACCCCACAAAAAAAATAAAAAATGATAAAATAAGTGGCTTTTTTTTTTATTAGAAAATAAAAGTGTACATTTGCAATTGAAATTTTAACCTTGTAAAAAAATAAAAAATGAAAAAAATCACACTATTATTTGTCATTTTCACTATTCCTTTGTTTCTTATGGCTCAAAATATCTCTTTTGTTCCTAAAGTCAATAGAACACTTGAACTCATGACAACCGTTTTTCGTCTCGCTGGAGATCAAGATTTTATAAACAATAATTTTGAAGGATATACTTCTCATATTGATAGGCACTTTGGCAGATTTAATCAACATGAAGTTATTCAAATGGCTCAAAGAATGAAACAACAATACCATTTTTCGAGTCAAGATGTTATGGATTTAGCATTAATGCTTAAAGACGAAAAGGACGTTTTTGTCTATAACAACAATATCACTACAAATCATTTTTCAAAGTTATTTTCCAAAGACAGTATTGAGAAGTTTGTTATCTTATTGAATGATTTTTATACTATTTCTTACTTTCAAATGTTTTTCAACCACATGGAGGAAGATATTATTATTGCAGAAAATAATTTTGCAGCAGCACTATCAGAAATTAGATTTGAAGAAATAGTTCCTAAAATGAAAGCAAATCAACATAAAACTTACACCATTTTTCTAAGTTTATCTAATGGAAATCATCACTATTTTTCTCATTTAAAAAATAAATCCGGGAATGATGCTTATTACGCAATTGTTGGAACTACAACCGTAAACGAAGACGATGCCCCCATTTATTCTGCTTCGGTTATCAAACCCCTTCTTCAGCAATTATTTGACACAAAATAAGCAGAAGAGACAAGAGTTTTGTAATATTGTATCATCATAAATTGTCTTGTCTTCGAGCAACACATTTTTTTCTCAGAAAAATCAATTGTTATTAACAACCAATTCTTCTTAACTTCTACAAGAAATAGGATTTTTATTAAAATAATATTGTATATTTGCAAATAAGGAGTATGATCCGTCATAGTTTAGATTAATCTATTAAGTCATTGATTGACAGCAAGCTATGAATTATCGGATTGCGTCTTATGCTCAAATAATTTGCCTTAAATCCGTGAATTATTTGGAATATTAATGATGAATAAAAATTAAAAATATTTTTTTTCGTTTACTATTAATTGAATTATTTTGTAGAGAATATGAAAAAAACAACTGTTTTAATGACCATAGTCCTGATGACTACTATGCTCACGGCTCAAGTGGATACGGCTCGATTTAGATTAGAATATAATGCTAAATTGGAAAATATTCAAAAAATCAATCAACAGGCTCAATTTACGGATACTAATACCTCAAACATTGATTTTGAGTATTTTATTACGCCACTACAACCTGATTTGACTTTTAATCTTTCTCGCATTGCACCTGCTAAACTCACTTCAGACCCAATGAAACGTCTGTATAGAGATTTTTTAAAGCTCGGTTTTGGCTATCCTGTTAGTCCTTTGGTAGAGTTATGCGTTCACAATCCTGATAATAGAAAATATTCTTACGGATTAAATGTCTATCATCTCTCTAATTGGTCCCCTCAAGTGGGCAAAATGATGAACAATTACGCTTATGCTCCCTCCAGTGATACCAGAGCTTTAGTCTTTTTTAACTCGTTTTTCAAAAATCAAACCTTGTATTCTTCCATTGGTTATAATCACGAATTAGCGACTTTTTATGGATTTAATCGCGACTCTCTTTCTTATCTTCCAGATATTGACTATTTTAGATCTAAAGAATATCGAGATTCGCTCAACAACTCATTTCATCATGTAAAAGCAGAATTAGGCATTAGGTCTAATTATCTGCAAGATGACCGTAAATTGAAACAAGATGTGCGCTTAAATTATGATATGATTTATACGCATCAAAGAGATATTGAAAATCATGTCGCTTTGAAGTCCTTCTTTGGCTACGATGCACGTTTTATGAAAATTTCAGGAAGTCAAAATTATCGAATAGATTTTAATGTAGATTTTTGGAATAATAGTTTCAATGCTTTGGATACCTTAAATAATAGACGTCAAAATTACAGTTTAGCGGTTGAATTTAAGCCGACTATGAATTTTACCATTAAAGAATATCATCTTCTTTTGGGGATTGGGATGCCTATTATTTACAATTTAGAAACTGCAAAAACTTCTGTGCCCTTATATCCGGTAGCAGAATTGCAATTGGGAATTGTTCCCGGCATATTAAGTCTTTATGCCGGAGTAGATGGTAAAACGTCTTTTAACTCGTTGCAACAATTGATTTACGAAAATCCATTTCTAAAACCTAATATAGACTCTTTAAGATTTACTAAATGTCAAATTTCAGTCTATGGTGGGGTTAAAGGGAATCTGGTTAAAAAATTAAATTATCATCTTTCTGCCCGTTTTTCTAATGTTAAAAACCAACACTTTTTTATGTTAGATACAGCATCCTATTTGAAAAATCAATTTACTGTCATTTATAAAAATGTACAAATATTAAATGTAAACCTTAATCTCAATTGGCAAGTATTATCACATCTCTTTTTGAATTTTGACGCTAACTATTGGGGCTATTTTAATTTTGATAGAAAAGATGATGTGGCTTGGTATTCTCCGAATCTTACCTTTGCTTTTAATGGGAAATATATCTTAAAAGAGAAGTATGTTTTCGACCTTAATTTTGACCTTCAATTTGGTCGAAAAGGATTAGTACCGGGTTCGGAAGCCGGACAATATTGGGTCAAAACCTTAGCACCCATTCTCAATTTCGGAGTTGGATTTGAATATCTGATTAATAAAAGATTCTCAGCATTTGCTACTGCAAGTAATATTGCTTTTCAAAGATATAGTCAATATTCTGATTTCAAAGCGTTTGGATTACACGCTATCGCCGGTATTACCTACTCCTTTGGAGATGAAAATATCAGTAAAAAATAAATACTCTATTATAAAAATTAGAAGAAAACAAGATTTTTATTAAGAGGTAGTAAAATTTCAAAAAAAAATCGTATCTTTGCACCCACTTTTTGAATAGAAAAAAAATATAGAGAGATGAAACAAGAATTGATTCAGTATGTAGAAGATAACTTCGTAGAAACCAAGCAATATCCGTCTTTTAAAGCGGGTGATACGGTTACCGTTTCTTACAGAATTGTTGAAGGTTCAAAAGAACGTATTCAGCAATTTCAAGGCGTAGTTTTACAAATTAATGGTTCTGGAGTTACCAAAACTTTTACCGTTAGAAAAATTTCAGGTGGTATTGGCGTTGAAAGGATTTTCCCTTTCTGTTCTCCTTTTATTGCAGAAATAGTTGTTAACAAAAGAGGTGTCGTTCGCAGAGCACGTATTTTCTACTTGCGTAAACTGACCGGCAAGAAAGCACGTATCAAAGAAAAAAGAAACTAACTTTTTCAACTTTGGCATTGATAAGAAAAAAACGCTTTTAAGGCGTTTTTTCTTTTTTTTGTTGAGAATGAATTTAACTTAAATCATTAAAAAAATGAATATTTCACACATCGAACACATTGGCATTGCCGTAAAAAGTTTAGAAGACTCTATCCCTTATTATGAAAGTATTTTAGGATTAAAATGCTATAATATTGAAGAGGTTGCAGACCAGAAAGTAAAAACTGCTTTTTTTAAAGTGGGTGCTACTAAGATTGAACTTTTAGAACCTACCTCCGAAGAGAGTACGATCGCCAAATTTATTGAGAAAAAGGGAGAAGGTGTCCACCATATTGCCTTTGCAGTGGATAACGTAGCAGCTTCTCTTATTGAAGTTGAAGAAAAAGGAGTACAATTGATAGATAAAACTCCACGTCAAGGAGCAGAACATTTAACAATCGGCTTCTTACACCCTAAATCTACAAAGGGTGTGCTTACTGAGTTTTGCTCGGAATAGGCACAAAAGCGCGAAGCACGAAAGCACGAAAGAGATCAGATTCTAACCTCTAACTCCCTGCATACTAAAACAGGAATAACTTCGTTACATAAAAATATATTAAACATAATACGAATATGACTTTATCATTTGGAGCTATCATTACTTTACTTATCATTTCTATCATCGGCTTAACAGTCGGACTGTGGGGTGTTTTTCAAAAAGCCGGTTACAAAGGCTGGTTTGTTTTAATTCCGGGATATAATCTTTGGATACACCTAAAAATCCTCTCTCGTCCTTGGTGGTGGTTAATTTTTTTGGCTATTCCTTTTATCAATATCTTCGTGCTATTGATGATGATATGGAAAACGATCCGGTTATTTGGTAAAACGAGTTATTTTTATTTAATTCCGGGAACTATTTTATTTTTCCTCTATTTACCTTGGTTAGGATTTTCTAAGCGCGAACAATACGTTACTTATGAAAATCTTCCTAAGTTTTACAAAAGCACTGTCCGTGAATGGGCTGATGCTTTACTATTTGCAGTTGCTGCAGCCTTTCTTTTCAGGACTTTTATTTTTGAGTTTTATAAAATTCCAACCTCTTCTATGGAGAGTTCATTGATGGTGGGCGATTATTTGGCAGTGGATAAATTTTCGTTCGGTGGAAGAGTACCTGAAACCATCTTAGCCATTCCTTTTGTACATCATACGCTTCCTTTAACTACTTCAACAAAGTCTTACTTAGAGTGGATAAAATTACCTTACCTTCGTTTTAAAGTTCTCAATCCCGTTGACCATCACGATGTAGTCGTTTTCAACTATCCTGATGGTGATAGTGTAGCAGTAGAACGGCAGAACGAGAGCTATTATGCTATC
>JAITTF010000039.1 GCA_031287215.1 Bacteroidales bacterium | reverse complement strand
AATAAAGATAATAATAAAATAACTAATGAAGATTTACAACGATTAGTGCCTTTCTTAAAGTATTTGCCAATGAATATTGAAAATGGCATTAATAATCATTTAGGCACAACCAAACTATCGCAAGCAATTAAAAATAAAATACAACACGATTCTACTAACAAGAGTTGTTCTGATGTAGAAAAATATTTTTCTGTAGCTTTATATTGGGATTCACAGGGAAAAGATAAATTCAAACCATTCAAAGAGTTAATAAAACAGTTGTCTAATAATGTCGTACAAGATTATTGTTTTTATAAATTATTGGATTACTTTTATAGAAAAACTGCGCCTAACTCTGAAGAGGAAGAACTATGTATAGAATTATTATCAAGGTTAGAACTAAAAACAAAAAAACTTCCTCGAAGATTAAAAGGTAATATTATGTTAGGTTTAAAAGAACAAAAACGTAAATTTAACAAATAATACAGATATGTCAGATATATTATGAATATGATTAATATTATTAAACACCCAGAAGATTTAGTAACCTCCCGCGAGCAAACACGAGCGGGCTTCATTGCTTTTGCTTTAGAAAAAAATCGCCGTTCAACGCCGATTATTGAAAGTACCAAATCATTGAAAGTTTTGGCGACCAAAGCTAAAACAGCGAAAGGTTTACTGAAAATTGCAGAAATTCGCCCTGCTCTTTTGACTGCGGCTGGATTATCGGATAAAGCAGTAAATTATTTTACCGAAGATGATAAAAACATAGCCATTTTAGGCTTAATCGAAAATTTTCTTGAGCCAGCGGGTAAATACTTTGTTGATGAAGTCGTTTATAGATATTTGCTTATCAAAGGCGATTCGTTGGGCGGCGCAATGCGAAATATAGTTGGTGCTATAGCTCAACAAAAATTTGTCAGAACGCTTTTGTCTAATCTGTCTATTTCAGGAACTGATTACCAATGGCTTGACAATAAAACCAAAAAATGGGAAGAAAAATCGAATGATGATTTTTCTATTGAGGAACAACTGAAAGCAATATCATGGAAAAATCCAAAAGATAAGAATCGTGTTTTATCATTCAATTTGAATATTCCCATAGTAAAAAACAACATTGATATTTGCCTTTTCTCTGCTAATATTGAGGAATATAACAATGGCGAAATTGTAAATACTCCCGAAAAAATTATAATGTTGGGTGAACTCAAAGGTGGCATTGACCCAGCAGGCGCAGACGAGCACTGGAAAACAGGAAATACCGCATTAAATCGAATTAGAGAATCGTTTTCCAAGCATAATCTGAAAATCGACACTTCTTTTATTGCCGCGGCAATTGAAAAGAAAATGGCGACAGAAATTTTTGCTCAATTGCAAGACAAAACGCTTTCAAATGCTGCAAATCTGACTATTGACGAGCAACTCATAAGTTATTGTGATTGGTTATTAAAACTTTAGACGATGGGACAATTAACTTTATTCGATTTAGAACCGCAATCAACGGAACGATGGCAGGTTGATAATTTTTCAGCCGATAATTTCGGTCAGCAGTCGGCAAGGATGAGTTTGGAGCAGAAACTGATTGAAATCATGGTGGTTTCAAACGATTTTAACCGACAAAGCGTTAGTTATCAATTAAGTAAAAATGATTGTCTGCACCGTTGGCTGAAATACAAAGAGGGATTTTCTGCCGATTTGGTCAAACGGTTGCTGAAAGAATTTGACATAAAGGCGGGCGACACGGTTTTAGACCCGTTTGTTGGCTCCGGTACAACTTCGTTGGTTTGTAAAATGCAGAATATAAACAGTATAGGATTTGATATTTTACCCATGTCTAAAATTGCCATTAAAGCCAAAGAAGCGGTTTTTGATTATGATTTGGCTGAAATTAAACAACTGATTTCAGAAATCGAAAATTTATTACTACCCGAAAACTATGACAAACGGACACAATATGTTACCATTACCGATGGTGCATACCCTGACACTACCGAAAAAGAAATTGCTTTTTTTACAGATTGGAATAATGAAAGTCAATACTCTAAAATCGCAAAAAATTTGATAACGCTTTGTATTCTCAATTCATTAGAAAAAATCAGTTATACAGCTAAAGACGGACAATTTTTACGATGGGATTATCGCAGTAAAAAAATGCTTGAATCGGCGGAATATCGTCGGCAAAATGGTAAATCGCCGTTAGTTATACGATTGGACAAAGGAATAATGCCAACTTTGAAACAATCACTGTTAGATGAATTAAATAGCGTTTGTAATGATATATCGTCCATTCAAAGAAATTCTCAACCGAATGATTCAAAATTGCAATTCATTGAAGGTAACGCACTTTATGAGTTGCCAAAGCTCGAAAGCAATATATTGAATGGCGTAATTACTTCTCCTCCATATTGTAATCGCTACGATTATACGAGAACTTATGCTTTAGAATTGGCTTATTTAGGGGTTACAGACGAAAAAATCAAACGATTGCGACAAGAATTGTTGTCTTGTACAGTTGAGAATAAACCCAAAATCGACTATATAAAAGAAAATTACATTGCGTTGGGCAAAGAAGACGATTTTAACAGAATTATGCAAATTATTGAAAACAACAAAACTTTGTTAGAAATAAA
>JAITTF010000303.1 GCA_031287215.1 Bacteroidales bacterium | reverse complement strand
TATCAATATCTGCAATGATAGTACCAAAATCTTCCGGATTTTCTACAAATTGTATTTTATTAATATCAATAACTAATAATTTACCGTTTTGTTGCTCTTTTATCTCATTTTGATAATTTAAAATCCAGTTATCATATCTGTTATTAAGGTTTTGCAGATAATCAATCCGAATAGAATTTTCATATTCTCGACCTCTTTTTTGAATTTGTCTCACTAAAGTAGAAGTATCAGCCTTAAGATATAACAACAAATCAGGACGTTGCAAAAACTGACTCATTAATTCAAAAAGTGAACAATAATTCTCGAAGTCTCTGGTCGCCATCAAACCCATATCATGAAGATTAGGCGCAAAAATAAAAGCATCTTCGTAAATGGTTCTATCTTGGACTGTATTTCTATTTTTATTTCTAATATTAATAACCTGCCGGAACCGTGTATTTAAGAAATAAACTTGAAGATTAAATGACCATCGTTGCATATCATTATAGAAACTCGCTAAATAAGGGTTTTTATCAACTGTTTCATAAGACGGGTGCCATCCATAATGTTTAGCTAACATACCCGTTAAAGTAGTTTTTCCAGACCCAATGTTGCCTGCAATTGCTATGTGCATAGTATTTTACTCTTTTTAAATTTAACCTGCAAATATACATGTTTTTTTTTAATCTTTAACGATGAGAATTAAGATAACTTCTCACCTTAAAATCTATAATTTTTTGCTGCTTTTTGTCGGCAACAAAAGAGATTGTTTTCTCTTCATGGGGTAATAAATCGAAATAGTTGTCTGAAAATATGCCTTTAATTTCGGTTTGAGTAGATAAGCAAACATATTTTGCCAAAGTATTGCTCCGTAAGGTAATTGTGTAAATATTGCCTAATTGTGCAACTTTTAACTCAATAGATGAAGGTGAAAATGAGAGATTTTTAGGATAAGCAAAAAAATAGAGTTTTTCTGTAATTTTATTGTTGATATTTGTGTTTTTTTTAAATAAAGTTAATTTTAAGCATAATTTATCTGTTTTTGTAAGATAAATATCATCTAAGGTATATTTTTTAATAAAACTTGCATGATTTGACATGATTTTTACATTTTTTTTCTCCTTTTCTATACAATT
The DNA here is from genome assembly GCA_031287215.1 of Bacteroidales bacterium. Classification (GTDB taxonomy): domain Bacteria; phylum Bacteroidota; class Bacteroidia; order Bacteroidales; family WCHB1-69; genus JAGVVH01. The sequence goes on along the minus strand of JAITTF010000303.1, from coordinate 18,653 downwards.
TCCGTCAAAGTCTATTAATTCTATTTGTAAAATAGCCTCAATATCCTCTAATTGATCATTGACTACATAAATGTTGGGAGCCATTGAACATAGAGAATCGACAGCAATGATGACGGAAGCATATTGTCGGGCAACCTCATAATAGAGTGCTTTCCTATTGCCAAAGTAATCAATGCTGCTCCAAGAAGCTACTTGCCAGCAGTCGTTCAGCTGCCAATAAAGAGCCCCCATACAATAGGGTTTCCGCAGCCTAAAATTTTCCAAAGCAGCACCCACGCCATAACTCTGCAAAATTTGACTGTAATAGATAAAATCCTCAAAATTTTTGACTGTCCCTAAATAATAGTCCATCGCATGGGTGATAATCGCTACGCCTCTCGGATGTTTTTGATGTTTTTGAATGGCGGTTGAGCTCAGGGTAGGCGAAGCTTCTTGGGTAATACTTTTCAACGTACTATACTGTGGATAAGACTGATACCCAAATTCTGACATAAATCGTCCTGTTTTTTGATTCCACACCTCAAATTTTTCCTCTCCCCACCAGACACCCCAATAATGCGCATCACCTTCAGTCAACGACTCTGCATGTCCCCAGCCCCATAATGGCGATGAAGGATGGTAAGCCCTCTCACGATCATATTGAGTAACCATGTCGGGTAGTACGTCGTTAAAGAGCAATATCTGAGCACTATCAATCAGATTTACAACGCTATTTGAATATTGATATTGCCATCCCCAATCTTCCCAGCCATTTTTAACTTCATTATTGCCGCACCACAACGCCAAACAAGCATGATTGCGTAATCGGCAAATCTGCTCTTTGGCTTCTTCTTTAACATTCTGAATAAAAGCACTATCAGCAGGGTACAAGGTACAAGCAAACATAAAATCCTGCCACACCAAAATCCCTAATTCATCACACAATTGATAAAAATAGTCATCTTCATAATAACCGCCACCCCAGACTCGCAACATATTCATATTAGCATTAGTACATGCTGTTAGAAGATTTTTATACTTCTCTTTGGTAATATTCTTTGGAAAAAAATCTGCCGGAATCCAATTTGCGCCTTTCATAAACAGAGGAATACCATTAACTTTAAAATAAAAAGAGGAGCCAATCGTGTCCTTATCCGTTATTAATTCTATATTTCTAAGTCCAATTTTACGCGCCGATTGAGCGATAAATTTTTTATTCGACACAGCTACAGTTACTTTGTAAAGAGGTTGTTCACCCAGACCGTGAGGATACCACAGACGGGGAGTGTTGAGGGTCAACTCTTGCCGGATCAGATTCACTCCTTTTTTTACGAAACAATCTTTTATTTTTACAACTTGTTGGTTATTAACAGTGTAACTGATATTTATGGTTCCTTCTTCAAAAGCATTTACCGTAGTTTCTATGTTGAGAATTGCTTTTTCGGGAGTAATTTTATCTTGATAAATTTGAAAATCCTCTATCAAAAAATCGTTAGAGAGTTGTAGGTAAACCGGTTTCCAGATGCCGCAGGTTACCAATTTAGGGCCCCAATCCCAACCATATTGATATTGTGCTTTCCTTGAGAAAGCCCTATTTTCAGGCAATGAATAGGATAATAATGCCGCTTGTTGACGGTCATATTCTAAGTCGGGATAAAAAACGAGTTCTATTACATTATCCTCTTCTAAAGTCTCTTTACACAAATCAAAATGCCAATTTCTAAACATATTATCCATCTGATTGCTATTTCCGGCATGCTTAAGAGGTTTCCCGTTGAGCCATATTTGGGCATGACCATCTACTCCTTCAAAAACTAACTCTGTATGAGCATATTTAACGATCTCTGTTTTAGAAAAATGCGTTTGATAATGCCAAATTTTCTCCGAAACCCATTGAACGGAATCTTCATTAGACTCAAAAAAAGGGTCATCAATAATAGCGTTTGTGAATAAATCAGTATGAATACATCCCGGAACTGTAGCGTCAAAATAGTGGTCTTCATACTCAAATTTCCAATCAGAGAGGGCTATTTTCTGCTCATTAGGTTGAGGTTTTTGACAAGAAACGAATGCAACCATCAATAAAAACAGCCCAATAGTGAGATTTTTTTGCATAAAAAACAGTTTTAATGGTATAAATACAATATATTCAGTATATTTCCGACAACTTTCCGACATCATTCCAAGCATCATTTTGGTGTAGATAACCCACAATTTTTTCTTGTTTACAGAGCTCCAAATAGAGAGGTGTGAAAGATAATTTTTGGTCGTTTTGAATATAATTGAGCATATTTTTTTTTACAAAATGAATACCACTAAACGCATAATCCACAGGATTTTCGGTAGGGCAATTCATGCGTACTTCTCCGGTTTTGTTGTTTTTCCAGCCACACAATTGCATATTTTTTTGGTCAAAAATAAAATAACGTTCTGTTTGTCGATCTCTTACGGCAATGGTTGCTAAATTATCCTGTTCAATATGAGTTTGTTGCATCATCATTAAGTCAATTGAAGAGAGGATGTCCACATTATACAACAAAATATGGTCGCTATGAAGAAAAAAATTTTCCGCTTGTTTAAATCCACCTGCCGTATCTTTCAGCAATGGTGTTTCGTCAGAAATGAGAATGTCGGCATCAAAAGAGTGTTGATTTACAAAGTCAACAATTTGATTACCAAAGTGATGGATATTAATCACGATTTGATGAATGTTAGCCCCAATCACCTTATTAATAGCCTGTTCGAGTAAAGTTTTTTTACCGACCTCCACTAAGGCTTTAGGTTTATCATTTGTAAGTGGTGCCAATCGAGTACCTAAACCGGCAGCCAGAATCATGGCGGAGATGTTCATTCTTATTTTGCTAAAATCAGACTTTGCAAATTTTCTAAATTTTGGCGCATGAGTTTTTTAGTGGTTTCATCTGTAAAATTCCCATTTTCGTCAAATTTAGTAGAGACCAAATTGATCAGTACTTCAGGTCTTGCCACAACTGGCATATTCATAAGATGAAAGAAAGTCAAGAATGACGCTTGCATGCGCGCCGTTCCCCACATACCGAGCGTTGCTCCTATTAGCGATACCGGTTTTCCTGCTAAAGGATTATTGGCACCACGAGAAGCCCAATCCAGTGCATTTTTTAATCCTCCGGGCATAGCGTGATTGTATTCGGGGGATACGATTAAAATGCCGTCCACAGATGCCAAAGCCTCTCGAAGTGCTGCTACAGCTACCGGCGGGGTAGCAGTATCTATATCCTCATTATAAAGAGGTACCGTATCAAACGTTATCTGAATAAGTTCCATATTGTCGGGTAATAACTCACCGGCTAAGGCAAGAATTTTGTTGTTGAAGGACTCTTTACGTAAACTACCGCAAAATCCCGCAATTTTAATGTTTTTTTTCATAATTTTTGGTTTTAAAAATGGTTGTTTGTTATGATGATGTTATTTTTTTTATTTATTTCGTCAATTCCCCTGCAATCAGTTCTGCTTGTTTCAGCACCGTTTCAGTCGCTAATAACTGCATATCGGGCAGATAACCGTATTTCCGCAACAGTCTTTTAACAGCGACTTTCAGTTTGGCTTTGACGTTTTCTTTAATCGTCCAATCAATAGAGGTGTTTTGACGGATGGTTTCTGTAAGAACAACGGCTAATTCCCGCAATTTGTCTTGTGCCATCAATTCACGGGCGCTTTCGTTGTTGGAAACGGCTGTATAGAAAGCATATTCGTAATCCGTCAGCCCCATTGCTTTGGCTTCATCGTCCATTTTTATAATATCCTTGCTCAGATTGATGAGTTCTTCGATTACTTCGGCGGCTGTCAAAATTTTATTGTGGTAACTTTTGATAGCCTCTTCCAACCTTTCCATCAAGGTTTTGCTTTTGACCAAGTTGGTTTTGGCGCGATTTTTAATTTCATCGTTCAATATCTTTTTCAGGACTTCAAGGGCGATGTTTTTATGCTCCATCTCTTTCAGTTCCATCAAAAATTCTTCGGACAGAATGAAAATATCCGGTTTCTTGATTCCGGCGGCATCGAACACGTCAATCACTTGTTCGGTTACCAATGCCTTGTCAATTACTTGACGGATAGTAGTTTCAATTTCTTCATTTGTTTGTCCCGACCCTGTGGTATCGAATTTGACCAGACGCGATTTGACTGCTTGAAAGAAGGATACCTCATCTTTGGCGTCCATGGCTTGGTCGTGCGGAACGGCTATCGCAAAGGCTTTCGACAATGCCGTTACTTCGTTGATAAAGCGTTTTTTACCGTCTTCCAAACCCAAAATATGTTCTTCGGCGGAGAGAATCAAATGCAATTTTTTAGATGTATCTGCATTTGTATAATAGTCAATATTAAAAGGGGATTGCGGGTCAAGCCCGCAATGACAATGCAGACCATGCAACATATTCGACAGCACTTCCAATCTTTCGAGCATAATCTGTACGACTTGTTCTTGTGCCACAGCGGGGTCGCCTTTTCCGCCTGCACCGGAATAGAACGAAAGCACCTGTTTGAGGTCGGAAGCAATGCCCAGATAATCGACCACCAATCCGCCGGGTTTGTCTTTATATACGCGGTTTACGCGAGCAATCGCCTGCATCAGGTTATGCCCTTTCATGGGTTTGTCGATGTAGAGCGTATGCATACTCGGCACATCGAAACCTGTGAGCCACATATCGCGGACAATGACCAATTTCAATTCATCGTCGGGCGATTTCATCCGGTCGGCAAGGCGGCGGCGTTGTTCCTTGGTGGTGTGATGTTTGGCTATTTCGGGTCCATCGGACGAGGCGTCGGAAGTCATAACAACTTTGATAACGCCTTTGTTCAGGTCGTCGGAATGCCATTCGGGGCGTAAAGCAATAATGGCAGCGTATAATTCGGCTGCAATTCGCCGGCTCATGGTAACAATCATTCCTTTGCCTTCAAAAACGGATTGCCGGGTTTCAAAATGGGTAATTATGTCTTGTGCAACGCTTTTTATCCTGTCTTTACTTCCAATCAAGGCTTCCAACTGTGTCCATTTGGCTTTGGCTTTTTCCGTTCCGGAAAGGTTGTCGGTATTCAATTCTTCATCCAAGGAATCAACTAATTTTCGTCCTTCTTCGCTCAGATTGACTTTTGCCAAACGGCTTTCGTAAAATATACGAACGGTAGCGCCGTCTTCCACCGCTTGGGCTATGTCGTAAATATCCACATAATTGCCAAAAACAGCGGGCGTGTTATCGTCCACCGTTTTGGCTTTGAAGCCGTATTGGGTGCGGTGGGCTTCGTCGGCAATGACGATGATGTTTTCGCGCTTGGAAAGCGTTTCATAAACATTTCCCGTTACGGGTTGAAATTTTTGTATTGTGGTAAAAACGACACCGCCCGAAACCACTTTCAGCAATCGCATCAATTCTTCGCGGTCTTTTGCCTGAACAGGCTCTTGGCGCAACAACTGTTTGGATGCGGCAAAAGTATCGAACAGTTTGTCGTCCAAATCGTTACGGTCTGTAATAACAACTATAGTCGGATTATCCATAGCCAACACTATTTTTCCGGTATAGAACACCATGGACAAGGATTTTCCGCTGCCTTGTGTGTGCCATACCACGCCGCCTTTCCGGTCGCCTGCCTCTTGCTTTTTTACGCCGGGCAAACCGTAACTTTCGGGTGGCTCGGCTACTATTGACAAGGGGTTGAAACCCCTTGTTACATAATTTGCTGCTCGCAAAGTGGATTCCACAGCACAATTCACAGCGTAATACTGATGATAGGCGGCTATTTTCTTGACTGTCGTTATAGTGATAATGCCTTGCGCGTCTTCCGATTTTGTTTTTTCAAACACGATGAAATGGCGAATCAAATCTATCAAGGTTTCTTTGTTCAACATTCCGGTAATCAGCGTTTCCAATTGACTGACCAAATGAGAGGCTTCCGCCAAACCGTCCGAAGATTTCCAAGCCAAAAAACGTGTAAATCCAGCCGACAGCGAACCTGTTCTTGCTTCTAACCCATCAGAAATAACCACAAGGGTGTTGTAGGTAAAAAGGCTTGGTATGGTGGTTTTGTAGGTTTCAATCTGCCTGTATGCCGATTGAATAGTGGCGTTTTCGCTCGCCGGATTTTTTAATTCGACGACTACCAACGGTATTCCATTCACAAATAGAATCACATCGGGACGTTTGGTTTGTCCGTTTTCGATGACAGTGTATTGGTTGGCAACCAAGAAATCATTGTTGTAGGGATTATTGAAATCGACCAACCAAACACGTTCCCCGCGTTCATCGCCCTTGATGTATTGAGCAACCGGAATGCCTTCGGTCAAAAAAGCATGAAACTTTTCGTTCTCGGCAATCAATTCCGGCGAACCAATACGCAGTAATTGACGAATGGCATCTTCCTGTAAATCAGCATCAATATCGGGATTGATGCGGGCTACCGCTTTCCGCAAACGGTTGAGTAGCAATACCTGCTCATAACTGTCGCGTTCGGGCTTGTCGCCATCGGGGGCAATGACAGGGGCATAGATATATTGGTAGCCGAGGGCTTTTAAACGCTCGATGGTCAATTTTTCTATGTCGGATTCGATGATATGGGTCATAAATGATAAAATTTATCCACGTTCCAATTGGCGGGGTTGTTAATAATATAATTTGAAATGTTTTCGTATGATTGCGCATTACGGATAATGTTTTCATAATAATTGCGTTGCCACGCAAAATAGGGTATTATTTTATGACATTCAAATGTAATACGTCCTTTATACCAACGTACGATTCGTGATAAATTATTATTCAACATTGGATTTTTTGTTTTGGCAAACCCACCAATATTATCAATGTTGCCGGTAGGGGCGCGATTTATCGCGCCCAAATCAATATTTACCATTCCATCAATCAATGGGCGCGATAAATCGTCGCCCCTATCATCGTACATATCATTGGTTTTTATTTCAATAATCCCATGAACATGGTTGGGCATAATAACATATTCGTGCAAAATTGCATTGGGAAAATGTTGTGTAATATCCAACCAACATTGCATTGCAATTTCACCCAGATTGTTTAATATCATTTCCCCATCGATGATTTCCCCAAACAAACATTCCCGATTCTGTACACATATCGTTACAAAATACAACCCTGCCTGAGAATAATCATATCCTTGCAGGCGTATGGAACGGCGGTGGTGTATGTCGGGATTATATTTCATTTTTCAATTTCTTCTTTTACTTTTACTTCCCCACTCATCAACTTAGGCAACAACGTATCACGCAAAGCCGTTAATGTGCGGATTTGTGTTTGGTTGGCTTTCATTTTCAAAAAATACGGTTTTACAAAGTTATCGAATTCTTTGATATAATTTAAATCCGGCAGATTTATTGTGTATGATTTAAATGTGTTTGTTGTAATCGTATCAAAAACACTTCCGTATGCTGCAGATTGCAATTCTGCTACTGAGTGATTAATCAATAAATAGGTAAAGAAATAACAATCTTGATATTTGGGTTTTATCCCATAATTGGATTGACTAAAAGCCATTGGCTTTGACAACATACAAAACTTACCTACTGTTCCTCGTGCAGAAATTACGGTTGAAAATTGTGATAAAAGTTTTGCAGAACTGTTTTGTAAGCCTAATTCTGTAATATTCTTCTCTGATGCAGAAACAAAACTTTTGTGATTTGTTGCAATATCACCACCGGAAAGCCAACAAACACCACCATCCCAATATTCAGAAACAGATGTTTTTGGTATTCCTCCACCAACCAATTCAATTACATCATATAATGTTTTTTCTTCCCATTCCTCCTTCGCTTCTTCCACAAACCATTGCCTAAAAAGCGTTTCCGCCATCGTTTCCAAGGTGGCGTTTTGGCGGTGCAGTAAATCTATTTTATCGTCTAAACTACTCAATATTGAGGCTATGGCGCGTTGTTCGGGAAGTGGAGGAAGAAGAAGAATGTCTTGAGAGTATGCAGTCTCTCTATTTAATCCGGGCACAGCACTATCTTCATTTAATTCCTCCAATCCCAATGTTTGCAACAAATAATATAAAAAAGAGAAGTCATATTTTGCATCATTTGGAAGAATATAATATGCTGTATTAATACACCAAAAAGGTTGCTTAGATTTGTATATCTTTCCGATAGTTCCTTTTCTACCAATTACTAAACCTTCTGAATCTACAAGCGATTGATTATGGTATCCAGTTATTCCCGCAGAACTATATACAGGTATATTACCTTCCATCCTTTTTTCAGATTGTAAGGCTTTACCGTAATTTAGAAGCACTAACTCTCCCAACTTATATTCTTTCCACTCACTCATACCAATTCCCTCCCAAATTTTTCTTCCAGCAATTTTTTTTCGCGTTCTACTTCGGCTATCAATTCGGCTTTGGTAGGCAGGTAGGGCATGTATTTAGAGGCAAAAAGGCGTTGGTTTTCTTTCAGAATACTGTATTTTACAATGGTTTCGTCCTTTTCGGCACAGAGAATGATGCCAATGGTGGGATTGTCGCCGTGTCCGCGCTTTAGGTCGTCGAACATACGGATGTACATTATCAATCTATTATGGCTCCATGTCAATTTGCTACACAGTGTGTAGCAAATTTGTTCCTTCGGATAAGTCAGATAAAATTGTCTGAAATTACGCAGATTGGCATACGAAAATCCTTTTCCAAACTCAGCCATCAATTCTTTAGAAAGCGTTTGCAGGATTTCTTCACCATAAGTTGCTCGTTGTGCACCTTGCTGTTCTTCTTCAACAATACGGCGACCGATTTTCCAATACACTTCAACCATCGCGTGGTTGATAGCAGTATAGGCTTTCTGGCGTGCTTGTGCCAAAAGCAACTTAATATCGTTGATATAACTTTGTTTATTTAATTCTATAATCATTTTTCCAATAATTTTTTAAGTTCTTCAATATCGGGCATGGCATTGCGCAATTTTTCGGGCATTTCAGCCGAAGTGCGGTAAGTAGCTACGCCCATAGGTTTGGTGTAGTCGCGTACCGCAAATTCTACGGTGGTCTTTTTCATTTCTTTGCACAGAATAATGCCTATCGACTGGTTTTCGTGCGGTTTGCGCACATATTCGTCCAACGCCGAAAGATAGAAATTTAACTGTCCCAAGTAGGATGGTCGGAATTTTCCTGTTTTTAATTCAATGGCAACCAAAGCGTTCAGTTCACGATTGAAAAAGAGCAGGTCGATAAAAGATTCCTCTCCTTCCACTTCAATACGGTACTGATTGCCAATAAAACTGAAATCCTGCCCAAAGGTCATGATAAATTTTTTGATATGGGCTACAATTTCTTTTTCCAACACCCTTTCGTCTATATCTTCTTCGTCTGCCTCGTCAATTTGCTCCACGTTGATATAATCCAAAAGGTATTCGTCTTTAAAGGCAGCAACGGCTCTCAATGCCTGCTTGGGATTGGGCAAGGTCTGCGTAAAATTATTCGGCAAAGAGCCGCGCTTACCGTATAGGTCGCTGCAAAGATAATCAATTAGCGTATATTTATTCCAAAAATGAGTGGCACATTCATGAATGTAGAACAGACGAGCCTCTACTGTTTTTGTCTTAGCAAGGATTTCCATGTGATGAGTAAACCCTAACTGTAAAAATTCTGCCGGATTAAAATCACCAGCAGCTGGCTGACGATTTACTGTGAGCAATAAATTTTCATTGATTGCCAAATCGCTCACCGCTGGTGAGCAATTTATAATTGACTGCCATTCCTCATAAAAGTAACGCATTTTTTTGATGTTTGCCGCAGAAAATCCCCTTAATCCAGGCAGGTCTTTTTGCAAATTCGTTGAAATTTGCTCAATGGCGCCCGTTCCCCAAAATCCTTCCCTCGAATTTTGCGATACATATCGTCCTATCCCATAATAGAGTGACAATTGTTCCTTGTTTGCATTCGATGCAGCCCTGTATTGACTCCTTAAAATGGCATCTTTGATGGATTTAACGGCTTCTACCATTTTCGTAACCTCACGAAAATGGTCATCATGGCTGCTGCCCTGTGCTATGCTCTGTTTATCCATATCGTTAAGGTTTTATCATTCGTTCTAAATTGTTCTTTATCAACCAATTCAAGCGTTCTTCTTCTTTGAATTGTTCTTCCAACTCCGCTTTGAGCGCAACAAACCGTTCGTTGAAATCAAAATCATCTTCATCATCGGGCAAACCCACGTAACGTCCGGGGGTAAGCACATAATCCAATTCCTTTACCCGCTCACTGGGTACGGAAACGCAAAAGCCTAATATATCGGAATAACCCTCACCCCCAACCCCTCTCCCAAGGGAGAGGGGAGAAGTGCTTCGTATGTTGTTCTCTCCCAAAGAAGAGGAAGAAGTGCTTCGTATGTCGTTTTCTCCCAAGGGAGAGAGAGAGTTGTTTGGTATGTCGTTCTTTCCGAAGGGAGAGGGGTTGGGGGTATTGTTCTCTTCCTTGGACGCTGGGGAAATAAAATGTGTTATGCGTTGAAAAACAGTTTCTGGTGTGTTAATCAATTCATTGTTGTTGAAACGTATTACGGTATTTCCAATAGAAGTAAGATACTTATCCCTTTTTGCATCGTGTTTTATCTGTTCCGGACTATTGTGAACGGCACCATCAAATTCAATAACTAATTTATGTTCATTACAATAAAAATCAGCAACATACGGGCCAATTTGGTGTTGTCGTCTAAATTTCAAGTTCAAAAATTTCCTGTCTTTAACCAATTGCCAAAACATCTCTTCTGCTGGCGTTTGCTTTTGCCTCAGTGCTCTTGCTTCATTTATTAATCCTGTAAAAAACAGACCACCTCTAAAATGAACGCCTTGATTTTGAGAAGCAGAGCTGTTTTGTAGAAAAGCTACTTCGTCGTTTCTCCCCTCGCCCTCAGAGAGAGGGGCTGGGGGTGAGGGTCTTTTAATAAACCACAACGCAGCGGGAATTTGCGTATTCAAAAATAATTTGGCGGGCAGATTGACAATGCAGTCTATCAATCCATTTTTTATCAATGACTTACGGATTTCGCCTTCGCCCGAAGTTTTGGAAGTCAAAGCGCCTTTTGCCAACACTACACCTGCTCGTCCCGATGGCGAAAGATGATAGATAAAATGCTGCATCCACGCAAAACTGGCATTTCCTGCGGGTGGTACTCCATATTTCCACCGACCATCGTTGCGGAGTAAATCGCCACCCCAATCGCTGACGTTAAACGGTGGATTGGCAATGATATAATCGGCTTTCAAATCTTTGTGGGCATCGTTCAGAGATGAGACTTCGTTATTCCATTTCACTTGCAAACTGTCGATTCCCCGAATAGCAAGGTTCATTTTACTCAATCGCCAAGTGGTTTGATTACTTTCCTGCCCATAAATGGAAATATCGTGTATCGCACCTTGACGTTCTACCACAAATTTTTCGGATTGCACAAACATACCACCCGAACCGCAACAGGGGTCAAACACCCGTCCCTTGTACGGCTCTAACATCTCAACCAACAATTCTACCACACTGCGCGGCGTATAGAATTGTCCGCCTTGCTTTCCTTCTGCGAGTGCAAATTCGCCCAAAAAATATTCAAATACATGTCCCAATACATCGGCGCTGCGAGCCTTGACGTCGCCCAGCGCAATATTGCTTATCACATCTATCAACTCGCCCAGACTTGCGGGGTCAAGGTTTTGACGTGCATATACTTTCGGCAAAACACCTTTCAGCGAACTATTTTCTTTTTCGATGGCATCCATCGCATCGTCCACCGTTTTTCCTATATCGGGCAACTTCGCTTTGGAAAGCAGGTATTGCCAACGAGCATCCTGTGGAACGAAGAAAACATTTTCGGCTTGGTATTCATCACGGTCTTCGGGGTCAGCACCTTGGGATGCTTCGGCTTTCAAACGCGCATAAAGTTCCTCGAAAGTATCAGAGATGTATTTCAAAAAAATCAACCCCAATACAACGTGCTTGTATTCGGCTGCATCAATGTTTTTACGCAGCTTGTCGGCTGCTTTCCAGAGTTGTTTTTCTAACGGTTCTTCCGTGGTTGTTTTTTGTTTTGCCATGTTGCAGTATTAGAGTTTTAAGGACAACTTTTTATTCTGCAAAAATAGTTAAAAATAAGCAAATAAAGACCTTATTTTCAGGGCAAACACATATAAAATTAACTTTTTTTTACAAACAACCATTTTTTGCTGACTCAATAATATAAAAAAAATATTTTTTACAAAACTTTCTTGTATATTTGCACATTCTTTTACAAACTACTATTATGATACAATTAGCGCATATTATTAGCAAATTCTCTATTGAGAACCCTCGCATGCCGCGCTATTCTATTCCCAAAGTTACGAAAAGTGGGAGTGGCTTATGCAACTTTCAAGTCTGAAAAAAGCTCTAACACTCACTATAAAATCAGCATTCATGAATTTGGATAACTAAATCTTTATCATATCTTTAAATGATAAAGACAAAAAATGGTTTCAGAGACTTTACAAAACAATCTGTGGTTTTGTAATTTGAAAACAAGGAGAGCCTAAAAACTCTATGATTTGGAACAGAACTAAAATTATCGATTTTTTTTTCGATAATACCCTACGAAAAAGGGGAAATAAAATTTATGATTTAAAAGATATTTAAAATGAAAAAAAAAAAAATATTAAAATTGGTACTATCAGTAATTTGTATCTCTGGATGTCAAAAAGAAGATAAAACAAAACAATCTGTTATAGAATTATTTAAAGAAACGTTAGATCATGTAACCTTACAAAATCTTGATAATGAAAAAACACTTGAAGTTTCTTTGCAGCTAATCCTTTTGATGAGCAAGGTTACAAATATAATTTGCCATTAAATAAATTTAAAAACGAAATAATCCCTAATATAGATCCTGAAGAACACATCAATAAATTGGCTGAAATGGCAAACCTAAACTTATCACATAGTCCAGAATATTATCTGACCTATATTCAAAATATTCACACTGATTTAACAGACAATAACGGATATTATTCAAAATATATCAATTCTTTAGCAAATATTTCAGAGACTGAAAAAGTAATAATTAATCTCTATTTTACTAAAATGGTATCCATTGACAATCTTCAAGAAAGAATTGAAACAAGTAAATCTGCTGAGAATTTTATTGTCAACGAAAAATCTTTGTCATACAACGAAAAACAACGAATTTTAATTACTTTTGCATTGTATCGTTATAGTACATATTTTTGGACTACCGAATTCCCATCAAAACAAAATCAGGGCGGTGGTTGTGACTTGATTGATGGTGCTGGTTTCTATATTGCTACTCATGGAGATTTTCCTCCCAGATATATAGAAGATGGGGCAAGTGCTCATGCTTACGCTGCTTTTTTTTCTGCTGTAATCGGAATTATTACTGGAACATTGTGCTAATATTTTGCAGGCTTTTATTAGCATAAAAGCCTGCATTTTTTTATTTATTTATGAAAATAAAACTTGTTGAAAAAACTCTTAATTACATTATTTCTGAGTATTGGTAATCCTATTTTTTCTCAGGAAAACAATGCGATAATTAATGATCCCATAAAAATAAAGGGATATAATTTATTAATGATTGGAGAATATCATTCTATAAAAGAGTTTCATCAATCCCAAGAATTAATAATTAAAAATATTATTTATCAAAACCAAAACATCCATAATTTTCAACTCTTAACAGAAGAACCTCCAAGTTTAAACTACTATTTAGAAAAATTATTTGAAGAAAATGACAGTGTTAATTTCAAAAACTACTGGATCAATCGAGCAAACAACCGAACCGACACATTACTTCCAATTTATTTTGAAAGATATAATTTTTTTATGAAATTATTCTATTTTTCGAAATCATTATCCAAACAACATTTGTCCATTAAAGCGATTGACGGAGAATATCATCTTCGTGGTTTTGTGTTTTCTTTAACAGATATATTAAAGAAATATCAAATTAAAGACTCGGCATTTATAGAACAAATAGAATATTTAAACACTTTATGTTCAAAAAAAACAATTACTATTTGAATGGGACGAAATCAGCCATAATTTTTGTAAATATTACTATGAAAACAGTGAATTTTTTAGAGACAAAATATCTCCAAGAGATGATTACCATATTTCGGAAATTGTGAACAATCGAGTAAACGCCATTAATAAAGAGATGCCTTTTAAATCACAAATTGTAAATCAAGATAGAGATAATGCAATGTATAGTCGGATCAACAAATGTTATAATGATTCTACGTTCTTCTTTTGCGTACTGGGAGTAGAACATATCCGACAATATCATCATAAGAATATGCTGATGCGTGATGTTGTAAATGTAACAAGACAATTACAGAAATCAAAAAAATCAGAATTTAAAAACAAAATAATTACCATAGATTATTATATCCTTAATACACACATCAAAAGTGTAAATCCTAAAGACAACTCAAGCAAAACAATGATAACACATCAATCATATACGGGCATTTATGCAATACACAAATTATATTTAAACAGTTTGTTAGGAGAAAACATAACATTAATCAATTTAAAAAAGACTGGAAATAAACAGTTGCAGAAATTATCCGACTATCTTTTGATTGTAAAAGATGGTCATTTTGCATATTAGTAATAATTTTCCGTCAATCTTTGTTTGTATTTGTAATTCTTTGTAAACACCATACACAACTTAGTAACTGACTTTTTGCCACTGCACCTATGCGGTACAAATGTGGTACAAAGTTACACAAAAATCCGATAAATAACAATAGATAGGCATAAATATTTATCAACAAATTTCGGTTAAATAACTGAAAAAACAGTAGATTGTTAATTGTGTCTTATTGTTGATTTTTGGGACTATTTCCCAATACAAAATTTTCCAAAAATATTATTGAGAATATCATCGGTAGTAATTTTGCCGGTAGCTAATCCCAGATATTGTAAAGCATTTCTTACTTCAATGGTGATAAGGTCGGTAGGGAGTTGAATGGCAAACCCTTTTTCTATCTCTTTGATGGAAATCAAAATCTTACTCAATATGTCATAATGACGGCTGTCGGTAATGATGGGTGAATCTGTAATTTTTTGACTGTTAACATATTTGACGAGAGAGTCAGTAACATTTTCTAAATGGATATTCTGTTTTGCCGAAATATAATAGATCTCAGATTGAGGCTCATCAATGGGGTTAAAATGTGCTATTTCATCAATTTTATTGCCTACAATGATCAATTTTTTATTTGAAAAATCTATTTGATTTTCAAGAAGCTTACAGGCACCAAGGGCATCCTCTAAGGTGCTATTTGTGATGTCGAACAGATAAATAGCGATTGTTGCTTTTTTAATGACCTGATAAGTTCGGTCTATGCCGAGGGCTTCTATTTCATTGTTTGATTGGCGCAGTCCTGCAGTGTCGATCATGCGAAAGGTAATCCCATCAATATTGAAAACGTCTTCTATCGTGTCTCTTGTGGTACCGGGAATAGCGGAAACTATAGCACGGTCTTCTTGAATGAGGGCATTGAGCAGGGTGGACTTGCCGGCATTAGGTTTCCCGATAATAGCTACCGGAATGCCTTGTTTGAGGGCGTTGCCCAGCTGAAAGGAGTTGAGTAGTGAGGTAACTTCGTTTTTGAGGGTGTTGAGCAGATCGGTGATTTGCTTTCGGTCGGCAAATTCCACCTCTTCTTCACTAAAGTCGAGCTCCAGTTCCAAGAGTGAAGCCATATCCAAAAATTGACGATGCAGCTCTTTAAGGGACTTAGAGACGGTGCCTTTAAGTTGTTTTACTGCTAAAGAGTGAGAACTTTCCGATTGGGCATTGATGAGGTCTCCAACCGCTTCTGCTTGAGGGAGGTCTAATTTTCCGTAAAGAAACGCTCGCATAGTAAATTCACCAGGATTTGCCAATCGAGCACCCTGATCTATGAGTAGTTCTAATATTTTTTTCTGAATATATTCAGATCCATGGCAGGAAATTTCCAACAGGTCTTCTCCTGTATAGGAGTGAGGTGCTATAAATTTTGACACTACAACGTTGTCAATCAACTGATTGTAGTTTACAAAAGAGGCAAATTTTACCATATTGGGAGGTAAAGCCAATAGATTAAAATTTCCTTGAAGAAAATGATCCGCAATAGAGAAAGCCTCACTTCCGGAAAGCCTTACGATGGCAATAGCACCAATGCCTGAGGCAGTAGAGATGGCACAAATAGTATCATTCCGATTCATAGTGAATTAGAATACATTCCAAGTAATCCCGATCGACATCGGCATGATCTTAGGACCTTTACCTTTTTCGAAGAGCGAGGTTACTTGATAGCAGTAATAAAAACTTACATATTTCCAACCCATACGAAAATAGGTATCGAAATTAAATTTCATTTTACTTTTGATGTCAAAATCTTTAGTGTTGAGCGATAATCCGGAACCGTCAGGATTAAGACCTTTGTAGCGGTGAGAAATTTCGGCAGTAATACCCACTCTGATGCCAACGGTAACCTTAAATCCATTTTGATGGCGGTAACGAAATTCTAAAGGAATATTACAATTGATGTAAGTAGTTCTATTGAGTTTAGCCATAGTATCCATCGGCAACACATTGAATCTCATCAACCCTGAGGGCTTGTCATATTTGAGAATAGCATCTGAAAATAGGGTGTAATAGGTAGTCCCTAACCCTAAACCAAAAGAGATCGGTTTTTTAGGATTATTTTTAAAATCCCATAAAATAGAGACATTAAAACCAGGATCAAACTTCATAGAATTGACCTGAGAAGGCATTCCAAACCAAAAAGAGTGAAAAACGTCCACCATCAATCTATCGCGAATTACCTCAACTTTAAGTTCTTCTTTTTCTCCTGTCGGAGCATTTTGCGCCCTCAATGAAAGTGATAAAATGGTGATAATGACCAATATAAAAGTTGTTTTTTTCATATAGAAAATAATATTTTAATAATGTATATAAACCAAATATCGGTCTTTTTATTTTTAATTGTTACTATAATATATTAGAGGGCAAAGATACAAAAAAAAAAAATCAATATTGACTATGCTTCAAAAAGTAATTCATTGAGGGAATCAATCCAGCGCTTTTTTATAAAGTACTTTTTTATAAAGTACTCCCTCATCGCTTGGCAAATCGGCGAAAGAATTTTGGTGGTAATGATCCATATTATCACAAGTATCAACGCTAAGTTCTTTTTGTCTATGTAACGCAGGTATATCTATTAATTGCGAAAAATTATCTCCATTTTCGTATCTTGAGTCATTGAAAGAGCTAATAACTTTTGTAGTAGCATCAGTTTTAGCGGATGTTATCACGTCAAAATCATCCGATGGATTTTTTGGTGCGTTTAATACTTCATTAGATACACTTTCTTGAGTTGGACGATAATTTCGATTCTGATTAAAGAGATCAGCATAAATATTATTTTCCTCTACTATTTTTGTTTTAATCGGAATCTCGGGCAGACTGTTTTCTATTTCAGTTTCAATAAATTCTTCATTTTTATTAATAGCAATGATTGAATTTGTTTGTTGATAATTTTCGGATGAAGTATAATTAGTAATAATTACTGCAAGTTTAACATCTTCGCCTAAAGAATCGTCAATATTTCTACCCCAAATAACATCAGTTTCCGGGGATTTGTAAGTTTCAAAAGTTTCAGAGAGTTGTTCTAATTCCAAAATAGTAAGAGGGGCTTGTTTCCCGCAACTAATATAAAACAGTAAGTTTTTAGCATTTGTGATCAAAGACTGGTCTAACAGGGGACAATCAAATACTTCGCGTGTAACTTTTTCAATTCTATCAGGACCGCTTGCTAATGCTAATCCTAACATTGCAGGACCACTATTTTTCATAGCTTTTTCGACATCACTAAAATCGACATTTTGTATAGCATGAACGGAAACTAATTCAGCGATACATTTAACAGCATTTTTTAAAACATCATCAGCATGTGCAAAGGCTTTGTCAACTTCTTCATCTCTGTAAAATTTCATGATGTTTTGATTTTTCACGACAATGAGAGAATCAACGTGTTTTTTGAGTTCTTCGATTCCTTTTTCAGCAAATTCTGCACGTTTATTTCCTTCAAACTTAAAAGGATAAGTAACAACTCCTATAGTAAGAATGCCCATTTCTTTTGCTATTTCTGCAACCACTGGTGAAGCACCTGTTCCAGTACCTTTTCCCATTCCGGCAGTAATAAAAAGCATTTTAGTCTCTTTCCCTATAAATTCTTTGATTTGTTCGCGACTTGTTATCGCAAATTCTCTTGCTTTATCAGGATCTGCACCAGCACCTAAGCCGTTGTCTCCGAGCACTAATTTAGACGGAATAGGATTGTGTTCGAGTGCTTGAAGATCAGTATTACAAATTAAAAAATTGACATCAACAATACCGTTTTCGTACATGTGAGATACTGCATTTCCTCCTCCTCCTCCAACTCCAATAACTTTAATTATCGAATTATTACTACTTTTTTCACCGTAGATAGCATTATCAAAATTGATTTTTTCTCTCATTTTATTTTATTTTTTTTACAATCAATAATTTACAAATTAAACTTATTTATTTAAGAATCTTTTTCCGTCATGGACTTAAAAAATTTATCCACAGCCGACATCAGTTTTTCAAAAAAATCACTTCCTGGTGGTGGTGGTGGTGAT
>JAITTF010000289.1 GCA_031287215.1 Bacteroidales bacterium | reverse complement strand
TTAAATGCATTGATACCCCATAAACAATTGGCCCTTGAAGAAGGGATAACTGATTTTTATAATGAACTGAGAGGAATATCCCCAAATGTCTAATAACGTGCCGCTTGTTTCATTTTGCATACCGACAAATAGACGGGTGGAAATATTAAAAAAAACGCTTGAAAGTTTTTATATTGATAATGCGGATGTTGATCTTGAACTGTATGAAATATGTATAGCTGATAATTCACCTACCCATGAAACAGAAGAACTACTAAAGGTTTTTCCAAAAAAATCAAATCTTTTTTATAAAAAAAATTCTGTCGTTGGATTTCTAAATTCAATTGAAGTTTTGAAATTAGGTAATGGGAGGTTATTAAAATTACAGAATGATTATAGTATCTTAAAAAAGGATATGTTGTGTAAATTTATTAGCCAGGTTGAATTATATAAACAGACAGAACCATGTATGTTGTTTACTGATGGAAATCTAAAAATCTGTCAAGATACAATATCCTTCAATAAATTTTCTGATTTCGTGGAAAAGGCATCTTATTGGTGCGGATGGTCTTCGGCATTTAGTATATGGAAAGATGATTTTATAAAATTAAACTTGAACATCAGTATAAATCATATGTTTCCGCATACCAGCTTTTTGTTTGAAAATTATAATAAGGATCAATTTATTATTGATAATAATATCTATTTTGAAAATCAAAATGTTAGAAAAAAAGGCGGATATCATTTAACTAAATCATTTTGTATAGAATACCCTGAAATGTTTAATACTTTATTACATAAGAATATCATTAATAAAAAAAAGTATAAATATTTAAAAAATGATATGTTATATAATTGTTTTCTCGGATGGTATACGGAAATTATTCTTCACAAAGAAAATTATACTTATGATATATCTAACACCTTTAATTTGTTAAAGGTACATTATAATTATGCAGAAACATTCGTTTTTTATTTATTTTCAATCTTTATCATAATAAAAAGAATAATAAAATATATTTTTCGGAGACTGTAAGTCATGGCTTTATACGACGTTCAATGATTTCCAGTCAATATAAAATGATATACCTTGCAACGGAGAAAAGAAATGAAGATTAGTAATATGCGATGGGGGGGCACACTTCCTGTAAATTGCTTATTGTGTGGTAATACAGCGACTCCAACCGGAGTAAATGTTTCAGGTTATCAAGAATCACAAACCTTTGCTATATATCATTGCCGGAACTGTAATACATCATTTTCGATTCCAAGATGTGATGCTAATTATATATATGAACTTATTTATAGACATGGAGATAAGGTTCGTTATTATGACCGATACTATAAATATTTTAATGAAGTCAAAGAACAGGAACATCCTCTTCAGTATCTTGCTGAATCGGAAGTGACTTATTGGGGAATAAAAGATTTTTTATCAAAAATTGAAAAACCTAAAGAATTAGTAACTATTATTGAAGTTGGATGCGGCTTGGGTTATTTAACGTATTCTTTGAAGAAAGAAGGGTATAATGTCATTGGAATTGATATTTCAAAAAATGCAGTTGAAAAAGCAATTGAAAAATTTGGCAATCATTATGTTTGCGTCGATGTTAATGAATACGCAAAGGAACATAAAGATGAATATGATATCATTATTTCCACTGAAGTTATTGAACACATTGAAAAACCAATAATTATTTTAAAATCCTTCATGTATATGCTTAAGCAAGACGGGAAAATACTATTAACAACGCCTAACAAGACAATTTTTAAAAAAAATGCAATTTGGCGGACCGATTTACCTCCCGTTCATATTTGGTGGTTTAGTGAAAAATCAATAAAGTATATTGCTTCCCAGATAGATGCAGAGGTTGATTATATTAATTATTCTGATTACTATTCAAAAAAACCTGATTACATTGATCTATCAAGCCCTGTGGATGATCAAAGTGCTGTCTTTAATAAAGACGGAGGGTTAATACGAACATATAATGAAGATATAAAAAACAAAGATAGTGGCTTTAAAAGATCAAAAACATTTCTAAAAAAACTACCTTTTTTCAAATATTTTTATATAAAATTTATAAAAAATAATTTTATTTGTAAAAAAAGAGGATATGTATTAGGAATAATATTACAAAAGAGAACCTAGTTTATCTCATGATAAATAAATTGAAATGGAAAGTAAAATTATGCCGCTGATCGATTTTTCAAAAAACGGAAATTATATCGAAAAAGAATCTCATATTGCATCTATTCTGTTATTTGGAAACCCGAATGCCTATTCTGACGCACAAATCACAATTTGTATTCCCGTTTATAAGCGCTATCACTTGATAAAAAAAGCTATTGAAAGCGCGGTCAATCAGGATACGGATATTCCTTATCAAATTATTGTAGTAGATGATGATCCTGATTTTAATAATACACAGATACTCGAAATAGTAAAATCATTTGGTATTGATAATTTGACTTATTACAAGAACAGGGAAAATCTAAAATTATTCGGTAATTTAAACCGTTGCGGAATATTGGCAAAGACGAAGTATTTTGCATTATTGCATGATGATGATTTTTTGATGCCTGATTATATAGATACAGTTATGTCCGTTCTTACCAAAAGGAATGTTGATGCACTATGCGTGGCTTTCAAGCAACTGAACAATCCTTTTTTAATTAATATTCCGAATGAATCCATGGGTGAAAATAAAAACAAGGCATGGTTTATTATAAAAAAAATTATTTCTAAAATGTTTTTTTTTAATTTCCATAACCGGTCAACCCTGGTCAAAATTCCATTGACCGCAAATATGTTTCTTGATAATGTGTACGGCCCCCCAACTTGCGGCATGATATTCAAAAGAGAATCTTTTTTAAAGAGTGGCGGTTATAATCAGGAATATTATCCTACGGATGACTGGATTTTCATGATTTTTTACTCAAAACATTATACTGTAATTCGTTTAAAAAAAGAACTTGCATTTTATATATGGGAAAACAATCTTTCCACACAGAAAAAAACCCTTGATGAATTTCAAACACAGAGAAACCAAATCATTAACTCACTGGTAAAGCAGGATGCACTATGCAGATTTTTATTCAATTGTCTCCGCAGAGATTTTAAAAAAAAAATGGAATCACGAATTGAAACGACTGTATCATATGGCCGCCTTTTTAACCTTGTTTCCCGTATATTTTACCTTAAGCTTATCCCATGTTAAATAAATTGAAGTTTATTTTATTCAAGCGCAGGTGGCGCTGGTTAAATCCTTACAATGAAACCGTACCCTTGAATATTTTTAGACCTGAAATAGTAATAGTTGGGAAAAAAACATATGGGAATTTAGCTGTTGTGGATTACAGTCCGTCCGGTTCAAAACTGAGAATCGGTAATTACTGTTCGATAGCGGATGGGGTTCAGTTTTTGCTGGGGGGTGAACATCAACTTAACACAATTTCAACGTTTCCTTTTAAGGTTAAGTATTTTCAGTATGAAAGAGAAGCCAATTCCAAAGGTGATATTGTTATTGGAGATGATGTTTGGCTTGGCGCTAATTCAATAATAAATTCGGGTGTTAAAATCGGCCAAGGTGCCGTTGTTGCCGCCGGGGCGGTGGTCACAAAAGACATACTCCCCTATGCGGTTGCCGGGGGGATACCTGCAAAAATAATCAAATATCGTTTTTCGGAAGACCTACGGAAAAAATTGGAAAAGATTAATTTGTGTCAATTATTTGATTCAATTACTGACAGAGATATTGAATTACTATATAAACCTTTAACCGAAGAACTACTGGAACAACTAGTAAATATTCATACAAATGATAAAGTCAGGAATTAAGTGAATCTATCTATTTGGAAGAAAATAATGAAAAGTAATCCTCCTTCCCCATTAAATATAGAATTAATTATATTGATGGTCTATGCAACATGAAATGCTTGGAACAATCTTTGTGGCAATTGGGTTATTAGTAACTAAATATATAAATCAAAGAAAAATAATTATGCTTTTTTACTTTTACTTGCTGGTTTGGTAGTATTTGCTTATAAAGCAGACAATTCATTAGCATATTCAAGTACATTTATTTGGTATTTTATTTTCATTTTATTTTCATTTTATTTTTTTAATAAATATTGCAATGTTTTTATTATAGCTCCATGTTTTATTTTTGGTATAGGAATCCCCGATGAGTTTCAATTCTTGGCAATTTTTGGTTTTTTTCCTGGTAATTGCAATTCTCTATTTTGTTTTTACAACCCGGATTCGGAAGAATGGACTATCCCAACTTCTATTGCTCACAGTATCCCTTTTCTTCTAGATGTGCTGGAATCCAGTATACATTGTCCTGATTCTATTTTCCGTGACGGTTACTTGGATATCCGGTATCTTAATGTGCGGGCGGCCGGATCGGAACAAAAAACTGATCCTCTCGGGTTCTCTTGTCCTGAATCTAGCGGTGTTATTTTTCTTCAAGTATTATAATTTTTTTGCTGGAACAATGCATCAATTTTTTTCTGGACTCATGCCGACAGGGACGGAAGCCGCACTGCCAGCGTTTAATGTATTATTACCGGTGGGGATTTCCTTCTACACCTTTCAGGCATTGGGTTACTCAATTGATGTGTACCGTGGAACGGTGAAGGCGGAACGCAATTTCCTAACCTATGCGCTCTTTGTTACCTTCTTCCCTGCCCTGGTTGCGGGGCCGATTGAACGGACAGGAAATCTGTTGCCTCAATTCAAGGCAGACCACATCTTTGATTATGATCGGGTTACTTCGGGTTTAAAGCTCGCTGCTTGGGGGATGTTCAAGAAGGTGGTCATCGCCGACCGCCTCACGATATATGTGAATGGCGTTTATGGTGATCCAGGGGTATATCCGGCTTCGGCGCTTGTGTTGGCTACTTTTTTCTTTTCCGTTCAGATTTACTGCGATTTTTCGGGGTATTCCGATATTGCCATCGGTACGGCACGGATCTTAGGCTTTAACCTGATGACCAACTTTAGAAAGCCTTATTTTTCAAAATCAATAAGCGAATTTTGGCAGCGCTGGCATATTTCCCTTTCCACCTGGCTTAAGGATTATATCTATATTCCTTTGGGGGGCAATAGGAAAGGCGCCATCCGGCAAAAGCTAAACCTGCTTTTTACTTTTTTGCTCAGCGGTCTTTGGCACGGCGCAGCTTGGCATTTTATAATCTGGGGTTTGCTTCATGGTATCTTTCAGGTTATTGAGCGGAGTATTCCTGAACGGGTCAATGCGATATTTAAGAAAGTCCCGCTTATACAGATGGGCATAACATTCCTGGTTGTATGTTTTACGTGGATATTTTTCCGGGCCAATACCATGGGGGATGCACTTTTGATAGTCAGGAAGTTGGGCGATCTTCCGGCGGAGTACACTGAGTATCTGACCCGGCTTCCCGATCAGGGGATTATTAATACGATGCGGGTAGCGCTTCAGTTGGCAAATGATGGAGATCTTCACGGAGTAACGCACCGTATTCCCGGTTTTGGGTTAGCTGTCTGCGCTCTTGCCGTATTTTTGATTGCCGTTCTGATTGTGAGTGACGTCTGGACAAGAGTCGTACCGGGAACCAAACGTGTTATGCAGCTCCCCCTGGTTTTGCGCTGGGCTGGGTACTATGCGCTGATTTTAGCCATTATTTTGAAT
>JAITTF010000278.1 GCA_031287215.1 Bacteroidales bacterium | reverse complement strand
AATAGCCTCTGATTTTATCAATGTATTCAATTTCACGACTTCCTGCATAAACCAAATGGGTATGAGAGTCACAAAAAGAGGGAAAAACCATCTTCCCTGACGCATCAATCTCGGTGATATTTTCTTTGATACTGTTTAATTTATCAGTACTAAAAGTGTCCATAGTCCCAAAATCAATGATGTTTTCACCTTCAGTAAGTAAATAGGCATTCTCAATAATATTGAGTGCGTTCATTTTTTTACCAGCTCTCAATAGAACAGTTCGTTCTTCCGTCTGAATAAGTTTTTTGATGTTTTTTACTAAGATTGCCATTGCTTCATATTTTTGCTGCAAAGATAGTAAAAAAAAATTATCCATAATAGCATCTTCAATGGGAAATAATGCCACAAAATAACAAACGGACTTACTGAAATGTAAGTCCGAAACTGTTTGTAAATCATTGTTTTACAAGTGTCCTCGCAGGGAATCGAACCCTGGACCCATTGATTAAGAGTCAATTGCTCTACCAGCTGAGCTACGAAGACTTTTTCAGGCGGCAAAAATACGATTTTTTTTGATTTTTTACTGTCTAAAAGGCATCAATAATTAGTAATTATCGTTATCTCTTCTTCTGGGAGCTCTATCACGGTCGCGGTTGTCTCTACCGCCGCCTCTACTATCTCTACCGCCGCTTCTGCTGTCTCTATTTCTACCGCCGCCGCCATTAAACGGTCTTGATTCGCGTGGTGGTCTCTCTTCCCAACCTTCCGGTTTAGGTAGTAAGGCTCTGTGTGATAATTTTAATTTACCTGATTTTTCATCTACAGCAATGATTTTCACTTCTATTTCATCCCCTACATTAAGCTCGTCTTCGACATTGAAAACTTTCTTGTATGCAATCTCTGAAACATGAAGTAATCCTTCTACATTAGGTAAAATTTCAACAAAAGCACCAAAAGAGGTGATCCCCTTAACAAGACCATTGTAAACCTCACCCACTTCTGGAACTGTAGTCAATAATTTAATTCTTCTTATAGCTTCATTAATATCTACTGCATTAGGAGCAGCAATATCAATAACGCCAGTTTCTCCTACCTCTTCGATACTGATAACGGTATGCGTAGTGCGTTGGATTTCTTGAATTACTTTACCGCCGGTACCGATCACTGCACCAATTTGGTCGCGAGCGATGATCATTTGAACGATACGAGGAACAAAAGTTTTGTATTCTTCGCGTGACTCCGGCATGGCTTCGATAATTTTGTCTAAGATATAGAGTCGTCCTTGACGAGCCTGTTCAAGAGCCTCTGCCATAATTTCAGAGGTCAATCCATCCACTTTAATATCCATTTGACAAGCGGTAATACCGTTAGCAGTACCACACACTTTAAAGTCCATATCTCCTAAGTGGTCTTCATCTCCTAAAATATCGGAAAGGATAGCATATTTACCTGTTTTTTCATTGGTTATCAATCCCATGGCAATCCCTGATACCGGTCTTTTAATCTTAACACCACAATCAAGAAGTGCTAAAGTACCGGCACAAACAGTAGCCATTGAAGAACTTCCATTAGATTCTAAAATATCGGAAACTAAACGTACTGTGTAAGGAAAATCGGTATCTTCAAAAGGAATTACCGGTTTGAGAGCACGGTGAGCTAAATTACCATGACCTATTTCACGGCGTCCGGCACTCATCATTCTTTTTACTTCACCTACTGAATAGGGAGGAAAATTGTAATGAAGGATAAATCTGTTTGAACCTTCCACTACAGCACCATCAATAGTCTGTTCATCCAATTTAGTGCCTAATGTACAAGTAGATAGAGACTGTGTTTCACCGCGGGTAAAGATAGCTGATCCATGTACGGAAGGGAGATAGTCTGTTTCGATCCAGATAGGACGTATTTGGTCTAACTGTCGCCCGTCCAATCTGATTCTTTCATCTAAGATCATAGCGCGTACGGCATCGTATTGTACGTTATGAAAATAGCGTTTTGCCAATGGTGTTTTTTCTGCTCTTTCTTCTTCCGGAATAGTTTCTAAAAATTCGGCAAGAATAGCATCAAAACTATCATTACGTTCGTATTTTCCTACGAATGATTTTGCTACAGCATATACTTTATCGTAAAGTTCTTTATTGATTTTTGTTCTAAGCTCTTCATCGTTATTTTCGTGGCAATAGACTCTTTTAGGGTTAGCCGTTTCGACCATAGCAGCCAATTCCACTTGTGCTTGACATTGGATTTTAATGGCTTTATGAGCAAAATTGAGGGCTTCTACCATCTCCGCTTCAGAAATTTCTTTCATCTCGCCTTCTACCATCATAATATTATCTTTAGAAGCGGCTACCATCATATCTATATCGGCACGTTCCATCTCTTCTACGGTAGGATTGATTTTCAATTGTCCATCAATTCTTGCGACTCTTACTTCAGAAATAGGTCCGTTGAAAGGAATATTAGATACTGAGAGGGCAGCAGAAGCAGCTAAACAGGCTAACGCATCAGGAAGGTTGTTTTTGTCGCCAGACATGAGGGTAACGATTACCTGGGTTTCTGCATGAAAATCAGCAGGGAATAAGGGTCTTAAAGCTCTATCTACTAAACGAGCAATTAAGATTTCATATTCTGAAGGACGACCTTCTCTTTTAAAGAATCCTCCCGGAAAACGACCTATAGAGGCATATTTTTCTTGATATTCTACCTGTAAAGGCATAAAATCTGTATTTTCTACTGCTTCTTTTTTAGCGCATACTGTAGCCAGCAACATATTGTCGCCCATTTTTACTACTACAGAGCCATCAGCTTGTTTTGCCAACTTACCTGTTTCAATGGTTACCATCCTACCATCGCCAATATCAAATGTTTTTGAAATTCCAATCATCTTGTTTTTTACTTTTTTTTTCTATGTTAATAATGATAAATATAAAAAAAGGCAATTTATCTTAAATTGCCCTTTTCGCAAACAAAAGGAAAAGATTATTTTCTCAATCCTAATGTTTTAATTAATGCTCTGTATTTTTCGATATCTTGTTGTTTTAGATAATCCAACAATTTTCTTCTTTTACCTACTAAAGCGATGAGTGATCTCTTTGTAACCAAATCTTTCTTATTAATCTTAAGGTGTTCTGTCAAATGTTTAATTCTAACGGTAAACAGTGCCACCTGACTTTCAGGGGAACCTGTATCTACTTCATTTTTACCGTACCCTTTAAAAATCTCTTTTTTTACTTCTGT
>JAITTF010000231.1 GCA_031287215.1 Bacteroidales bacterium | reverse complement strand
TTATCAGAAAATCTCCTATACGACCGTAAACGAATCAGATAAGATTCTCTAACAACGCTTGCGCTTTCAATTCCATTTTTGAAAAGGCAAACCATTTCTTTCCCAAATCTTTGAGAGACACACCGATATGATACACATCATTGTCGATGAAAAGGAAACGATCATGCGAACGAGTCAGTACATGGATGTTGATGGGTTGATATTGTGCATTATGTCTTTGTAAATCAAGTTGCAACTGCGGTAAAATTCTTGCCGTATAAATGGTAGCCTCTACATCGGTTGTGCGTTTGGATAAGAGCATCAATACGCTTTCATCTATGTAATTATCAATTAGAACGATGGAATTTTTAGCGGATTTTATCAAATCGGATACAAATTTGTAAGCATCAAAAATTTGTCCGTCATAAAAGATGCCTTCTACAGGAGGTAAAGCTGTTCTTACAAAGAAATCAATTTTCTTTTCCGTTTCGGTAAGACGATATTCGATTCGTTCAAATCGCTGATTAACCGCATAACCTTTTAATATGTATTCTTTTAATGTCTTTGTAGCCCAGATACGAAAAATCGTACCTCGTTGAGATTTTACACGGTAGCCTACCGAAATGATAACGTCTAAACTATAAAAAGCGATTGGTCTGTCCGAATTTGCAATATGCAAAAAATGCATATTGCTTTTTTCTTCAAGTTCTTTTTCTCTAAATACATTATTAATATGTCGAGAAATAACAGACTGATTTCTATCAAAAAGACTCACCATTTGTGCTTGAGTTAACCAAACTGTTTCATTTTCTAATCTCACTTCTAACCGGGTAGAATTGTCCGGCTGATACAATATTATTTCATCTTTGTTGTCCATAATTAAGCATTTATAAATGTTTTGTTCTAACTGTCACAAATTTTTCAATAAATAATTTACTAAGGTGATTACTAAAACCCTGAAATTTTGCAGTAAAGATACAAATTTGGATTTAGATAAATATAGAGTTAATGAAAATTTCTTCTGCAATTTAGCAAAATGCTTGTCCCAACCTTCTATTGCAAGGATAGTTCGATAAGTTTCTAAACTAGCCAGGCACATAGTGCCGATATTTTTGTAGCCAGGTGCGTAAGCGCCTGGGGATAATACATATACCACCCATTGAGCAGCGTAGCTGCGACATTTTGTATTTTGTAGGGTGCATTTCAAATTGTCGCAGTGCATGTCCTACGGACAAAAGCGGCGTTGTCCACTGACTGTTCTATTGATATGGATGCCCTGACGGGCAATTAGCTTGTCCGTAGGACATGCATATCAATAGAAATTCAGACATTCACACCCGTTTTTCCCGTTAGGGAATACACAAAAACGACAATTTGAAATACATCCTACAAAATGCCGCAGCTATGCTGCTCAATGGGTGGTATATGTATTATCCCTAGGCGCTTACGCACCTAGCTACAAAAATATCGGCACTATGTGCCTGACCTTTCGATCCATTATTTATTTGATTTTTTTATTTTAAATCTATCTAACCAAAACATCATTTTGTTAGTGCACTTAGCATCTTCTATATGTAAATCGCTTCTCATTTGTGCGATTATTTCTTCTCGTATTAGTTTAAAGTAATCTGTCTTTAGTTTGTTCAGCGATACATTCTGTTGTAATGCACCCTCATTAATCATATTATTATCTTGTTGTTTTACTTGACCTACGTAGAAATCCTCAGAACATTGCTGGTACTCGGCTTCCAGTGCCTTTATGTTGACTATTAGGGAATTGGATAAAAAAGGTTGATTGACTAAGTAAAAATTGTGGAAAGCCTCAAATTTATTCTTTATTTCTTCTGCCTCTCTTTTGTTCACGGAGAGGAGGTTGTTTTGCAATTCGTATATCATTGACAATAATTTTCTATAAATATTAATTCTTTCTTTGAATACGCCAGCATACGAAATTTTATATTTTTCAATGGCTTTATCTATATTGTTTTTAACAATGCAATAAAAACAATATCAACTAAAAGGGTAGTTAATGTAGGTGCGATTATTGTCTGTATTTCTATCATATTTTTCTCTTATTCTTAGTTTACATTTAATTCCATTGAGCGAATCATAGATTAGATAAAGTCTATTTCTTCATTGATATCAGATTTTAATAGAGAAGGGTTACTGGCTCTGTATCAGATTTTCCCTTCATATTATAATATGTATATTCATCTTGATTTCTATACCATCTATATCGTGTTTGATTAAACCTAAGTTTGTAAAGCATAAGTTTTAATTCGGTTTGTGTATCTTTAATATTTCCATTAGAGGCAAATATACCTCCCGTAAGATTAATATATTTATTACCGGTGCCAGTAACAGTAACATCAATATTGTGTTCCCATAATAATTTATCAGCTATGTCAGCATATTCTTTTCGCATTTTAGGAAACTCTTTTTGCTGAACTTTCTTAACTTTAGCTTCTAATTGTTTTGATATAGTTTGAATTTTACTATCATTCGACTGTTTACCTTTTTCTATCAGATCATTCCATGACTTAAAAAGTTCGAGCCTCATATCAATATCTTCTATTGTTCCACGATAAATATCAAAGCCTATTCCGTCATTAATCGCTTTAATTTCTTTTTCAAGTTGTTGTTGCAATGCTTCATTATTAACTTGTTGTTGTTTAAGTTCTTTTAGAACAGCAATGGTATCAAAAATTGTTTAGCTTCTGGATATAAAATATTTTCATCATTTATATTTATGGAATGTAATAAACTAAAGGCTTCTTCAAGATTTCCTTGCTCAATATAAATTT
Source organism: Bacteroidales bacterium (assembly GCA_031287215.1). Taxonomy (GTDB): domain Bacteria; phylum Bacteroidota; class Bacteroidia; order Bacteroidales; family WCHB1-69; genus JAGVVH01. Next base: position 913 of record JAITTF010000231.1, on the reverse strand, counting down.
TGGCTGTTTCAATATGTTCTTTCGTTAATTGAGAAGATTCAATTTCGGTAGAATCAGATTTCTTAGAATTACATGATTCTAAAAAAATAAAACACACCCCTACAATAAGAAAGAATTTAATTAACAGATTATTCATGACAATTATAAATATTATTATTTCTCTACAACTAAAGAGATGATTGATATTTAAAAAGGAGCGAGTTGCGCTCATTTTTTTATTTTTCTAAAATTTGTACAAAAGAACACGACAAAGATAACGATATTTTTTCAATGTCGAAAAATATTATAGAAAATCGAATTGCCCTAACGATTTTTTGTTCCATGAAGCACGCCTTGTATTAGCTAACCTTCGGTATTCTTCACCAAAATGGTTTATCAATTTTCTATCCAATCTATCAAACCACTCTTGCACAGTTATTCCAACAGGATGACCTTTCTCATCCAATTTCACGCCATAAGGTAGTTCCATATTATTTTTCCCTCTCAATTATATAATCAATCAACCGCACCATGCCGCTTTAGTTTCCGATTCAGGAAATGACCCCAATAATCCGATAGTTTTTCCTTTTATTTCCTGCATTTGGGCATAAGCATACTCGATGCCGTGGTGTTCCTTGGCAAAATCGGTGAGGAGTTTAATATTATCCGGCGTGAAATCCTGGTTTTGAATAATCGCCATCATCCGGTCGGATTGTTCTTTTGGGGCAGTTTTCAAGGCATAAATAAGTGGTAACGTGATTTTTCCTTCACGAATATCATTGCCGGTCGGTTTTCCTAATTCGCCTTGTTCAAAGTAGTCGAAAATATCGTCTTTCAGTTGGAAACAGATTCCCAGATTTGCCCCAATTAACCGGAGAATTTCCGTTTTTTCCGCACCGGCATCGACCGACAAAGCGCCCATTTCCGAACAGGA
>JAITTF010000212.1 GCA_031287215.1 Bacteroidales bacterium | reverse complement strand
CAATCAGATTCATTAAGTATTTATCTATTCTCAATAGCTCTGTACCTTTATCTACTACAAACCGATAATGTTCGTACAACTCCTCTTTTTCTTCAATATTCTCTACAATGTCTTTGTTTTCTTCTTCTACCATATTTAACAAGAATAATTTTTGCAAAGATACAGAAAAAACATTCTCAGAACAAATAAGCTTTATGGGGTTGATTTTTTCTTTGCTCTGCGTTTTTTTTTGTATTTTTGTGGCTTCATATGTATGATTGATAAAATAGGTTTAGTATGAAACATTCAAAAGTAAAAGATTTACTCAATTCACCGGAAAGCATTGGCATTGGAAACCAAGTCAATGTGAAAGGATGGGTGAGAACTAAAAGAGGTAATAATGCGGTTAATTTTATTGCTATTAATGATGGTTCGGTAGTGCATAGCATTCAAGTCGTAGTAGATGTTGAAAAATTTAATGCCGAAGAACTTAAATTAATTACTACCGGCTCTTCGCTTTCAGTTACCGGTATTTTAGTAGAGTCCTGTGGCTCAGGACAATCAGTAGAAATTCAGGCAGAGAAAATAGAAGTTTATGGCACCGCCAATCCGGAAACTTATCCCCTTCAAAAAAAAGGACATAGTATGGAATTTCTAAGAGATATTGCCTATCTAAGACCTCGAACCAACTATTTTGGCGCTGTTTTGAGATTACGACATGCTATGGCGTTTGCTATTCATCAATATTTTAACGATAAAGGGTACTTTTATTTGCATACTCCTATCATTACAGGGTCTGATGCTGAGGGTGCCGGTGCGATGTTTAGCGTTACTACTCTAAATCTGAATGATATTCCAAAAACCGAAGAAGGTACGGTAGATTTTAGCAAGGATTTCTTTGGAAAATCTACCAGCTTGACGGTCTCCGGTCAGTTAGAAGGCGAATTAGGGGCATTGGCATTAGGAGGAATTTATACCTTTGGTCCTACTTTTAGAGCCGAAAATAGTAATACTCCACGACATTTAGCCGAATTTTGGATGATTGAACCGGAAGTGGCTTTTGCAGATATTACTGATAATATGGCTTTAGCCGAAGATTTTATCAAATCTTTAGTGCGGTATGCTTTAAAACATAATTATTCCGATATAGAATTTCTTAACAATATAGTTGATAAGGAATTAATTGCCAGATTGAATGAAGTGCTCAATACTGAGTTTGTGCGCCTTTCTTATACCGAAGGCGTTGACATTTTGCTCAAATCCAATAAAAAGTTTGAATATAAAGTAGCATGGGGTGTCGATTTACAATCGGAACACGAACGCTATCTGGTAGAAGAACATTTTCATAAACCGGTGATCTTGACCGATTATCCTAAGGATATCAAAGCCTTCTACATGAAACAAAATGAAGATGGCAAAACGGTGAGAGCGATGGACGTTTTATTTCCTAAAATTGGCGAAATTATTGGAGGCTCTGAAAGAGAATGGAATTATGAAAAGTTGCTCAATAGAGTACAAGAATTGAACATTCCCGAAAAAGACGTTTGGTGGTACCTCGAAACCCGTAAATATGGCTCCGTACCTCATTCAGGATTTGGCTTAGGGTTTGAAAGATTAATGCTCTTTATTACAGGACTTTCCAATATTAGAGATGTCATTCCTTTCCCACGTACTCCTATGAATGCGGAGTTTTAAGATGACTGAGCAGGAAATTTACATGCAAAGAGCACTGCAATTAGCCTCACTTGGTTTGGGGTTAGTGCAGCCTAATCCATTAGTGGGTGCGGTATTAGTAGTGGATAATCAAATTATTGGTGAAGGATGGCATCAGTGTTATGGTAAAAATCATGCGGAAATCAATGCTATTTTGTCGGTTCAAGATCAAGAATTACTAAAAAAAGCAACCCTTTATGTCAATTTAGAGCCTTGTTCCCATTTTGGCAAAACTCCTCCTTGCGCCAACGCCATTATCGAATACCAAATTCCAAAAGTGGTGATCGGTAATGTTGACCCTCACGATAAAGTGAATGGAAAAGGGATTCATATCTTACAGGAGGCAGACGTGGAGGTAACAACCGGTGTTCTCGAAAAAGAGTGTTATGAATTAAATCTCCGATTTTTTACGTTTCATCAACAAAAAAGACCCTATATTATCCTAAAATGGGCGCAAACTGCCGATGGATTTATGGATATTGATAGAACTCATCACCCTGAATCACAGCATTATTGGATTACTAATCAGGAAATTAATACGATAGTACATCAATGGCGTAGTGAAGAGGATGCCATATTGATTGGTTATCAAACCTATCTCAATGATGCTCCGCAATTGACTACACGATTTTTTCCGGGCAAAAATCCTAAGAAATTTGTGCTTTGTCATTCCCCTCTCAGAAACGAAAAAGAGCTGGTTGATAAAGGGTTTACGCTTCTTGATTTTGATTTTTCTTCAGAAAACTCGTTATCCGCTATTTTAGAGGAGTTGTATGCTCGCAATATTCAATCTATAATTGTTGAAGGAGGAAAAAAAACACTGGAAAGTTTCATTAGCAGCGGTCTTTGGGATGAAGCTCGCATTCTGACAGGGAATCAATCTTGGGGGCAAGGGTTACCAGCCCCAACTTTCAATGTAACTGATTCTAAACCTATTATTATTGCTGATAATACCATTCAATATGTTCGAAGACACCTTTAAAACCTTAAAACATTTTTCTAAGGGTTTTTATTCGGAAAAAAACAGTAAATTTATTGCGTTGGCATATCCTGTAACGAGTGAAGCTGAGATTAAACAGATTCAGGCAGAACTTAAAAAAGAGTATTATGATGCTCGGCATCACTGTTTTGCTTATATTTTAGGAGCAGACAAATCGGCATTAAGAATGAACGATGACGGTGAGCCGTCAGGAACAGCAGGAAGACCTATTTATGGACAACTCCTGTCTTATGATATTGTCAATGTGTTGATTGTGGTTGTTCGCTATTTTGGAGGTACTAAATTAGGGGTTCCCGGTTTGATCAATGCCTATAAAATGGCTGCCAAAGATGCCATCGAAAATAGTGAGATTATTGAAAAGACTGTTGATGAAAGATATGTCGTATCATTTGACTACTTGAACATGAATAGTGTAATGCAAATTCTTAAAAATGAATATGTTAAAATTGAAAGTCAAGATTATGAAGAACGGTATAAAATCATTTTTACTATTCGCCGCCGAGAAGCGGATAGGATCATTAACGCCTTGAAAAAGTTAACAGATACTTTAGTGCATGCCTGTTAATGCAACTGTTTAATATTCAAATCCCTTAGATGAATACAAAAATATATCAATAATAATGCTAATGATAGTATGTTGTTAATTTTGATTTTTAATAATTTTTTTTCGAAAGATCTGATTATTGACCGTAATATTACAAAAATAAGTACCGGAAGTTAATTCATCAATACAAACAACAGTTTCTGAATCAACTATTTCTTTAGCTAAAATTAATTTACCGGTAATGTCATAAAGCATTATTTTTCCTTGTTGAAAAAGATAAGGAATTTTTACGGTCAACTGTTTTTCAACCGGATTTGGATATAATAATACAAATTCATTTTTATTATTATTTATAGAAATTGTAGTGTCTCTATAAATATCAATAGTGTAAGTTTGTGTAGTTATTTCATCTTCAGCAGTAACTGTAATATCAAACAAATTATGACCATGCTCAAGATATTGTTCTCCTAATCCTTCAATAGTTGCATGAGGATGAGTAGCAGTCGCCTCAATATTAACAATGCTTTGATATTCATTTAGAGAAACAGAATATTGGAGGGTAGAAGGATGAAAAACAGGAGATAAGGTTCCCGGATAAACCGATAAAGAACTTAAAAAAGCGTCATCAGAGCAGTCATTAGTGATAAAATTGGTAAAAATAGACCAATTAGGGGTAGTTGAATACAACATACGAGTATGACAAGGAACAAAAACAGGTGAGGAGTATGATTGAATACCTGCAAAAGTAGTAGCAGTAGTGGTCGGAGGTGTTTGAGCTTTACAGCGCAATGAATCGAATCTCATGGAGCTAAAAACATAACTACCAAGAGAAGTAATCTGAGTACCAAGACATAAGTATTTTAATGAAGTATTTTCTGAAAAAGCATTGTCGCCAATAGAAACAAGGCTGTTTGGTAAAGCAATTGAGGAGAGAAGATTGCAATTTCGGAAAGCAGCTATTCCTATTGAAACAGTATTATGAGATAAAATAATTGAAGATAAAAGTGTGCAATTTTCGAAGGTACTGGGCATCAAATTCACTACTGAATCAGGAATAGTTATTGCACTCAGGGATAAATTACTCATAAAAGCGAAAGAACCTATATAGGTAAGGGATAACGGTAAAGTGAGAGATGGTAAAAGGCTACAATTTATAAAAGCTTCATCTCCAATAGACGTTAAGGTGTTAGGAATTGTAATGTCTATGAGTGAAATACAGGTGTGAAAAGTCTTCTCTTCTATAACAAGAAGAGAAGGAGGTAATACTACTGAAGCCAAAGCTGTACAATGAGAAAAAGCAGAGCCTCCTAAGGTAGTTACGGCAGGTGGAATATCTATTGACGGAATTGAAGAGCAATTTTCAAAAGCAGCACTTCCAATGGAAGTGAGTGAGGTAGGAAGTGCTATAGAAGAAAGTGATGAACACCCTTCAAAAGAAGCTATTCCTATAGAAAGAAGTGATGTGGAAAAAATAACATTATTTAGTGAAAGGCAATAACTAAATGAATAATCGCCAACGGATAAAACTGTATTAGGAAACAAGATAGATGATATCAATATACAATCTTTAAAGATGTAATTTGGGATAGACTGAACGCCATTATCAATATATACTTCCGTTAAAACAGGACAACTATTAAAACCCGCAGTAGTGCCTGCAAGAGAACAATTGATTGCATTAAAATCTACTCTATACAAATTTTCACAAAAAGCAAATGACAAATTTCCCAACGAAGTAACTTGAGATGGAATGGTAACATTAGTTATAGAGTTGCAATTTAGAAAAGCATTATTGCCAATCGTCTGTAAAGATTCAGGAAATTCAGGAGAAGGTAAATTAGAACAATTTACAAAAGCCTCATTACCAATGGAAATTAAAGAGTTTGAAAAAACCACACTGGTTAAGTTTGAACAATTATAAAAAGAGCCATTACCAATGGACATAACGGATTCCGGTAAAACTATGGAATTTAAAGAAGTACATCCATAAAAACATTTATCTCCAATGGCTGTCAATGAAGTAGATAGAGTCGCAGAAGTCAATCTGGTACACTCGTAAAAAATCATCCCTTCGGTAGAAGTAATAGAGTTCGGAAACACAATAGAAGGTAAATTTACACAATGAATAAAAGCCCCCTGTTTAATAATAGTAACACTATTGGGTATAGAAATTGAAGACAAACGATAACAGTTATAAAAAGCCCAAATTCCGATAGCAGTTACATTGTAAGTTACACTGTTGTAAGAAACAGTAGCAGGAATCACAATTTCCCCAATATAAGAACCGGGTCCGGTTACATATCCACCTCCGGTTGCGTTGGTAACTTCAACAGTATTGGCAGATGTAATATTATAATAGATCGTTTTTTCGGCATGAATAGCCGAAAAACTTTGAGCATGAATAGAAATTACAGAAATACATGCTAACGTAATAATAAGAATTATCTTTTTTTTCATAATAACTGGATTGCTGTGATATGATTTTTTTTATGTTTTTTTATAAAAAAGAACCACTCTTCAAACTGGATTAGTCTATTGAAGAGTTGATAGAAATATGGAAATGGCTTCCTGATGGTTTCTGCTGTCCCGGTAAAGCATCAAATCCCCATCCCCAGTCAAAACCGAGAAGACCAAACATTGGTAAATGCAAACGAATACCAGCTCCCGCCGATTTATATAAATTAAATGGCGAATACTCTTTAATGTTGAGCCATGTCTTTCCTGCTTCCACAAATGCGAGTACAAATATAGTAGCACTTGGATTTAAGGAAATAGGGTATCTAATTTCTGCGGTAAATTTATTATACGCTGTACCGCCTACTCCATTACTTGTCCCTGAGGGAACTCCATTAGGACCAACCGTTAAATCATCATTTCCATACCCTCGCATTCCGATAACTTCTCTGCCATCAATATTCCAAGTAGAAAGTCCATCTCCTCCCAAATAGAATCGTTCAAAAGGTGTCTGTCCAATATCTTTATTATAACTTCCCATAAACCCGACTTTCATTCTGACATTTAAAACCAAATTCTCAACAATTCTTGTAAACCATGATAGATTAAATTTCCATTTGTGAAACTCTAACCATCTGTATTTTTCCTGTAAATCGGTAACTTGGCTGAAATCTTTCTTTGAAAATTTAGAATAAGGAGGAGTTAATTGAACCGAGAACATAATATCGGAGCCACTTCGCGGATAGATCGGAGCATCTACGGAATTTCTTGCTAAAATAAAAGTATAACTTAAATTGTTGGAATGTCCATTAGAATAGACTAACCCAACGCTATAATTGGTAACCTTATAATACTGATACTGAATGGTATGAGCCATTTGAAAGTAGTCGTCAGGCCACTTCAATTTTTTGGCGAAAGAGACCGATGCACCGGCTAAATCAAATGCTCCATATTCGGTACTCCCTCTTTTATTGCCATTGGATTGTCTTTGATAATTAACGCTGAATGTTAATGAGTTGGGTTTTTTTCCTCCTAACCATGGTTCCGTAAAGGACAATATATAATATTGATACCAACGAGCATTAGTAGAGGCTTTTAAAGCAAGCCGTTGTCCATCTCCTGACGGTACCGGAGACCAAGCCTCTTTTTTAAATAATTTATTGAAAGAGAAATTGTTAAAAGTAATTCCAGCACTCAAAATTACACTTTGTGCCCCATAACCAATTGACAATTCAAATTGGTCTGAGGATGCCTCTTCTACAACATATTCAATATCAACAGTACCGTCAGCTTCATTAGGCTTGGGTATAACGTTCATTTTCTCCTGATTAAAGTAGCCTAAAGAAAGCAGAACCTGCTGCGTTCTTACAATATCAGCTCTATTAAAAAGATGACCCGGTATGGTAGTGATTTCTCGCATAATCACATTATCGTTGGTTTTGTTATTACCGGTAACATATACTTTATTATAACGAGCTTGTTTGCCTTCTTTAATTCTGATTTCAATATCAATAGAGTCTTGATCTATTTGAACCTCAACAGGATTGGCATAGAAAAAAAGATAACCATCGTTCATATACAATGAACTAAGGTCTGTTCCACTTTCATTCATAGTGAGATTTTGATTTAAACGGGTAAGATTATACACATCTCCCTTTTCAATACCCACTAATTGTCTCAATAAATCAGATTTATATTTGGTATTGCCTACAAAATTGATGTTTCTAAAATAATACTTTTTTCCCTCAACTACATCCATGTTAATGTACATTTTGCTGTGCTTGAGGTATGTTGTATCATGTTTAATAAATGCGTCTCGAAAGCCTAATTCGTTATATTTTTTGATCATCTCAATTTTATCATCCTCATATTTATCTTCATTAAATTTTGAAGGATGTATAATTCTAAATTTGATCCTCTCAGAAGCATAATCATACAAATGAGAAAGTAAATCTTTCGAATAAAAATATTCTTTGTTGTCAATCAAGTTTTTAATGAATTTATCAGCCTGATAAAAAGGTCTAAATCGACTACTCTCACGTGTCTCTTTCATTGCCCTTGTCAGAACTGCTTCAGATACATTTTTATTTCCAGAAATAGTAATGTCTTCAATTCTAACCTTTTTACCTTTATTAATGTCAAAATGAAGATTGACACCATTGGAAATGGTATTGCTCTTCTCTTCAGATACATCAACTTTACAGTCAAAAAATCCTTTATCTATATAATAATTGCGAATAATATTAGCAGAAGTGATTTTTAAATTGTCATTTACAATATTGCCTTGAGAAATTTTAATTTTAGCACGAATATCTGTTTCTTCACTTTTCTTAGAACCTCGAAAAGAAAAAGCCACTAACCGCGCCCTTTCTACTAAATAAATATCTATAAAAACTACATTCCCTTGAATTCTTGAAATAGAGATGTTTATGTCCTCATAAGTGCCGGTACTCCACAACCGTTTGACTGATTTTGTAATAGCGTCTCCCGGAATTTCTATAGAACTTCCTATGGCAAAATAGAGTAATCGTGGCTCATAATTACCACTTCCGGAAGTGGTAATTCCTCCGACTTCATATTTTTTGGGATTATTATAATCAACGAAAGCACTGCCGCCATCGGTCTCAAAATCCAAGACTATCTGAGAATAACCATTTGTATTACAAAGAGTTAAAAAAAATAGTAGCGAAAATATTGCTTTGGTAAAACGAGTCATTACATTTTTTAAAAATTAGCTTGCAAAGATACAAAAAAAACGTCTCATTAGTTTTTTTAACTTGTATTTTATCCTTATTTCTTTATATGAGAAAAAATTGTATTTTTGTTGAATTATTGAAAATTATAAAACTATGAAAAAGTTAGCCTTGATAGTGATGTTTTTAACATTAGGTTTTGCTGTTACTGCGCAATCACCTGCCGTGAAAATAAAAAAGATTATTGATGAATTGGAATTTAAAAATAAGGTGGATGATCATTCGTTAGACACCATTTATACGGAACTCAATAAGCAGATTTCTACTTCAACAGGTGTAGAAAAAGCTATTTGGAATAGTCTTAAGGCTGAATTTTTGCAGAATTATTGTAGTAGGAATAGATATGACATCTTAGACCGAACTCCCATTGCAGGCGAGCAAAATCCGGACTTTACCACTTGGGACATTCAGACATTGGAAAAAGAGATTACCAACCACTATGTTCAGTCATTGGGAGAGCCTCAACTTTTGCAGAATACGCCTATTACAGAGTTTAAGATACTCATGGATACTATGTTGTCCGTAGAATATAGACCTACTCTCTATGATTTTCTGGCTTTTAGGGCTTTAGATTATTTTACTGACAGGTACTATGATTTGATCCGCTTTTCGGATTTTGACAACCATAACATTATTTTATTGCAGGATAATAGCGCCTTTTTAGGTTATGTGCCCATCAATGCCCATCCGCTTGATGTCTCTTACCTTACTTTCAAGCTCTTTCAGAAGATTACTGCCTTTCACAGTGCCGACTTGCTGCCCTGTATTGACGTTACTTTGAGAAGACTTTCATTTTATTACGGAAAAAATCAAGAAAAAGAGGTTGAGGAGTGTTATCTAAAAACGCTGTTAGCTCTTGAAAATAAATTTGCTCAACAGGCAGGATATGAAGATATTGTGTATGCTCTTGGTACCTATTATCAAACAAGAGCCGACAAATACGACAAAACAGAGCATCCTGAATATCAATTTGATTATAAAACTGCAATAGCATGGTATCAAAAAGCCATTGACTTTGCTCCCAAAAGTCTGGGAGGGCAAAATGCTGAAGTGCGAATCAATAATATTAAAAACAAAACACTCTCAATATCCCTTCCAAACGGAACCCTATTAATACCCAATCAACAAAATTTGCTCACCTGTTCGTACCAAAATTGTGATTCTATCTATTTTCGTATGATTCAATTAACAGAACAAGAATACCAAGAGTTGCAACAAAAAGGACACAATACTACACAACAATCTTTATGGACTTTCCCTGTTTTAAAGGAATGGTTCCATGTAACTATTCCAATTGGTGATTATAGAGAACAAACAGGACATATATTACTCCCCTCATTACCTATAGGACGTTATGTTTTAATTTCCTCTCCAACACCATTTTCTCAAATGGTAAACGATAATGTAATTTCTTTACCCTTTCTGTTCCTACATGTTAGCAACATTAAAGTAACCTTTAGAACGATCAATACCGGCATTGAATTGATGATTAATGATAGAAAAACAGGGAAGCCAATCCCAAATGCTACAATACTTTGCAATATTTACGAGAATAGCTCGGCTACCATCATCAAAACCGACACTATCATTACCGATAAAAAGGGACAATCATTGCTTCATGTAATTAATAATGGGCATGTTACAGTTGCCATTATAACCCCTAAAGAGGAATTTGTCTGTGATAAACATTTTGATGTAAACATCTATAGAGAAGAGGAGCTTCCACAAATGAATTCTTATATTTTTACTGATAGATCTATTTATAGACCCGGGCAAACGGTCTATTTTAAGGGAATCACAGTTGAAACGTATCACAAAACACACCAATTAAAACAGAATTTGTCGGTCAAAGTCTCCCTGAAAAATTATAGTAACGAAATAGCATCTACCATGTTTATTACCAACGATTTCGGCTCTTTTACCGGTTCTTTTGAAATTCCAAATACCATTAAAACAGGCTTGTACAATATTTATAGTGATAAGGGAGGAAACGGAACAAAAATTAGCATTGAAGAATACAAACGCCCTCAATTTGAAGTTGCGATTGACAAACCGGAAACATCTTATAAGTTGGGCGAAGAGGTGGCAGTAACAGGAAAAGCGTTGGCTTATGCCGGTTACCCTATTGATGGGGCTACCGTTAATTACCGAATAACAAGAAAATATTTTTTACCCTGTTTTTGGAGAAATAATTATTCCTATGAAACTCAAATATCCACCGGCACAAGCACAACTGATCATAATGGTGAGTTTTCTTTGTCGTTTGTAGCCCTTGCAGACCAAGCCGACATGGTTCACCACCCCCTTTATCAATATGTTATTTCTGCTGATATTACAGATATTAATAATGAAACTCAGAGTAGCGTTTCTTCGATATTAATTGGAAATGAAAGTATGTTTCTCGAATTGGAAATGCCGACCATAGTCGCTACAGATGATCCTCAAAAATCGTTCCCGATAGCTGCTCTCAATATGAACCGAAAGCCTCAATCTGCCAATATCACTTACAAAATTATTGCCTTAGAAACGCCCAAAGATTTTCTTTTTGAGCATAATCGTCAAGAAAAAACTACTGTAACCTTAACAAATGTACAAATCCTAAAAAAAACACTTCCTTTTATTGATTTTGAAAACACTTCAGATCGTAGTAAATGGAAAGAAACGGTTGTAATCTCCTCAGGGACTATCAAATATCCGCAAGACTCTCTATTGAACATTCCAAATTTATCAAACCTTAAAGAGGGATATTATAAAATCTCACTTTTTTCAAAAGATACTTATAACAACGAAATTACATTAGAAAAAACGATTCTTATTTATGATAAAAAAAGTAAAAAATGTAATGCTTACCAGCCAATTTTTTTGACGATAGATAAAACTACGGCTCAACCTGAGGATGAAATTTCAATTATGATGGGAAGTTATCTTAAAAAAGCAAATGTTTTCTTCGAAATATTCCTAAATGATTCTCTTCAAAGTAGTCAATGGATATACTGTAACACAAATAAAGTAAAATTCTCCTATCAGATTCCCAAAGAAGGGTATGGCACTTTAAAAGTGCATGCTTTTGTGGTGCAGAACAACTTTGTTGCAGAAGAAACTCTTTACACATCTGTTCCTAATAAAACTAAAATTATCGAAGCAGAATGGCTGTCGTTCAGAGATAAAACACTGCCCGGAAGTAAAGAAACCTGGACGCTAAAGTTAAAGAATATCTCCTCAGAGACACTCTTAGCTGAAGTGCTCGCTACTATGTATGATGCTTCGTTAGATGCCTTTAAAGCACATCATTTTGATTTTAACCTTCCAACGATCTATTCCAACAGAAGTATTGTCTTCCAAAATCATGAACAATATTTCTATCCTCGTGATTATTATAGGAGTAATCAACGATTTCGTTATGACAGTGAACGAAGATATTATGAAATTTCGACATCTTTATTCGACAAGTGTCATTATGGAGATAGAAATATTATGTTTGCTGCGGCAGATAATGGTTCATTATTTGATGTTGAATATGAAGAACCATTGTATAATAGGACTACTTCATCAGTTCGTTTAGAAAGGATGCCCGCCCCAAAAAATGAGACCATATCGGACATCAAGATGTTTCAATCAATTCGACAAAACTTTAACGAAACAGCATTTTTCTATCCAAAACTACGAAGTGATGATGAAGGAAATATAGCTTTTAGTTTTACCATGCCGGATGCGCTAACAAAATGGAAATTCTTGGGGCTGGCGCATACTAAAGAACTGAAAATAGGCATCTTTGAAAAAATCATCCAAACCCAAAAACCACTGATGGTAGTGCCTAATTTACCTCGCTTTTTCCGCGAAAATGATACGCTTACTATCTCTGCTAAAGTAGTGAATATGAGCGAAGAATCCCTGCAAGGGAAAGTTACTCTTGAACTTACGAATACCCTTACCGGAATGCCGCTGAATATCGTTTTGGATAAATTTATAGCTATTTTTAATGCTAAAAAGGGCGAAAGTGCAGAAGTGAGCTTTAGAATTGCCATTCCTTACCAATTAGAAGCAGTTTCTTGCAAAATTTTTGCTTCTGCAGAGACTGCAAATCCCGATGATTCAACTGCTAAAATACTCTTCTTCGATGGTGAAGAAAAAGTGATCCCCGTACTCTCTAACAGAATGTTAGTTACCGAAACTATGCCTGTTTTTGCGAATACCAACCAAAAGAAATCTTTCACTTTTGTTAAACTGAAAAACAATCACTCCTCCTCCCTCCAACACTTTAAATTTACCCTCGAAGTTACCTCCAATCCCCTATGGTATGCCGTTATGGCATTGCCCTATCTGATGAGCTATAGCTACGACTGTAATGAACAGATATTTAGTAAATTGTATGCCAATTCGATTGCCGTTGCTCTTGCTAACTCCTCGCCAAAAATTAAAGAGGTCTTCGACACGTGGAAAAATAGTACCCCGAGCACCCTCTGTTCAAATTTAGAAAAAAACGAAGAACTCAAAAATATCCTGCTCGCCGAAACACCATGGATCAACCAAGCACAATCGGAAAACCAACAACGGCAACAAATAGCTGAACTTTTTGACCAAAACCGCGTTGGCTCAGAATGTACTCGGTGGGCTTTTCAACTCACAGAAAATCAAAATGCCGACGGTGGCTGGTCATGGTTTAAAGGCGGACTGTCAAATCTCTACATTACCCAACATATTATCGCCGGATTTGGACATCTGCAAACTATGGATATTACTACGCAGTTGAACAAAAACACCCTGCACAATGCCATTAGATATGTTGACAATGAACAACTTAAAATTTACAAAGATAGAAAATCTAAAAACGATAAATACCCCGAAGACAGCTATTTCAACCAAGATATGATCCACTATCTTTATGCCAAAACTTTGCTGCTTGACGCTGTAAAAGATAGTAAAGAGACCACTGATTTGCTCGAAGTTTATACACGACATATCCAAAAAATCTGGTCAAAACAGTCCTATTATATGCAAGGGATGATCGCATTAACCCTTTGGCATTCAGGAGATCATACTACTGCTACGAAAATTGTGGAGAGCCTGAAAACGCATGCACAGTATTCGGAAGAGTTAGGCATGTTTTGGAAAAAAGAGGGCTACGGTTGCTATTGGCAAGATGCTCAAATTGAGAGACAAGCACTGCTGATAGAGGCATTCTCCCTCATCACGAAAGACCAAAAATCGGTTGAGAAGATGCAACAATGGCTGCTCAAACAAAAACAAACCCAAAATTGGAATACCACCAAATCAACTTCAGAGGCTTGTTATGCACTGTTGCTCAACAATACCGCTCAATTGGAAACAATACCGGAAATGACTGTTTCCGTTGGAGATCAGACATTTGACCTTACTAAACAAAAAGAGGTAGAAGCCGGTACCGGTTATTTTAAAACCTCTTGGGATGGCAGCGAAATCAATAATAAATTTGCTGATATTAAGATTGATAAGACATCAAAAGGCATTGCTTGGGGAGCTGCTTACTGGCAATATTTTGAAGATATGGATAAACTCACTGCCGCTAACACCGCTCTTATAGTTACTAAAAAACTTTATCTAGTAGAAAATCAAGATCATAGAGAAACACTGATTCCCATTACCGAACATCAACCGATCATCGTAGGCGATAGAGTGAGAGTTGTAATAGAGCTAAGTAGCGATAGAAACATGGAATTTCTGCACCTTAAAGATATGCGTGCCGCTGCTTTTGAACCGGTGAATGTGCTGTCAGGGTACAAACAGCAGGGTAATTTGTGGTATTATGAAAGTACCCGCGATGCTGCTACCAACTTTTTTATTGATTATTTACCTAAAGGAAAATATGTTTTTGAATACACCTTAATCGCTTCTCAAGCCGGCACATTCAGCAATGGCATTGCTACCCTACAATGTATGTATGCCCCCGAATTTTCTGCACATAGCGAAGGAATTAAGGTGAAAATTACTGCAAAATAAGGGATTTATTATCAGGGCAAACGCATATAAAGCAAAAAATATCAATACCTAATTGAATTTTATCGTTTTAATTTTAAACTCATGTTGGATTCTTCTAAATGTAACAGATTTAATGTATTTTATGAGTCAGCAAAAAAATGGTTGTTGGTAAAAAAAGTTAATTTTATATGCGTTTTCCCTGCTGATAATCTCTAAATACGCAAATATTTTATTACCTTTGCACTTTTGTAAAAATACCAAATTACTATGGATTATAATTTTAATATTATTGAGCCTAAATGGCAAACTTATTGGAAAGAACAACAGATTTATAAAAGTAAAATTGATCTTTCAAAACCTAAATGTTATGTGTTGGATATGTTTCCTTATCCCTCAGGTGCAGGCTTGCATGTAGGTCATCCATTAGGTTATATTGCTTCAGATATTTTTTCACGATATAAACACCAAAAAGGGTTCAATGTCCTTCATCCCATGGGTTTTGATGCCTTTGGGTTGCCTGCCGAACAGTATGCCATTCAAACCGGTCAACATCCTGCAATAACTTCTGCAAAAAATATTGATAGGTATAGAGAACAGATGGATAAAATTGGCTTTTCCTACGATTGGGATAGGTCTTTCAAAACTTGTGATCCTGATTATTATAAATGGACACAATGGGTTTTCATTCAAATGTTTAACTCCTACTACTGTTTAGATGCCCAACAGGCAAGACCTATTGCTGAACTGATAGCAGTATTTGAAATTCAGGGAACTAAGGATTTGAACATCGCCTGTACGGAAGAACTTATTTTTACCGCAGAAGAGTGGAAATCCAAAACCGAAAAAGAACAACAGGAAATTCTAATGAACTATCGCATTGCCTATCAAGCCGAAACTATGGTGAATTGGTGTGCTGAGTTAGGTACCGTATTGGCTAATGATGAGGTTGTGAACGGACTCTCAGTGCGCGGTGGTTATCCTGTAGAACAACGCAAAATGCGCCAATGGAGTTTGCGTGTCTCTGCATTCGCCCAACGCTTACTCGAAGGGTTAGACAAAATTGATTGGACGGAATCCTTAAAAGAAACGCAAAAAAATTGGATAGGGAGAAGTGAAGGAGCAGAGTTGAATTTTAAAATCAAGGAAAATGAAGACATGGACGACTCAATTTCTCAATTAACGGTATTTACTACCCGTGCCGACACCATCTACGGCGTAACCTTTATGGTTTTGGCACCTGAATCGGAATATGTTTCGCAAGTGGTTACTTTCAAACAAAAAGCGGAAGTTTCTACTTATTTGGATGTTGTTAAACGCCGCACCGAACGCGAACGCATCGCCGACCGCAAAGTAACCGGCGTATTCACCGGCTCGTATGCCATCAATCCGGTAAACGGGGAAGCTATTCCAATCTGGATTTCTGACTATGTATTAGCCGGTTACGGAACAGGAGCCATCATGGCAGTGCCCGCCCACGACAGCCGCGACTACGCCTTTGCCAAACATTTCAACTTGCCGATTATCCCCTTGATCGAAGGTGCAGATGTAAGTAAAGAAAGTTTCGATGCTAAAGAAGGCATCATGATCAACTCCGGTTTTTTAAATAGACTGACCGTCAAGGAAGCCATTGCAGCAGCAAAAAAATACATTGCAGAAAACAAATTGGGCAAAGTAAAAGTCAATTTCCGCCTTCGTGATGCCATCTTCAGCCGCCAACGCTATTGGGGCGAGCCATTCCCGATTTATTACAAAGACGGAATGCCCTACACAGTGGATGAAAAAGATTTGCCGATAGAATTGCCGGAGGTAGATAAGTTTTTGCCGACGGAGACAGGCGAGCCGCCGCTGGGAAGGGCTAAGGATTGGACTTATAAAAAGAATCAACTTTCATGAGTTCATCCAAAGTCGATTAAAATCAAAAAACAACAAAATTAAAACAACAAAAACAATGGCACAAATCAACCCAACCTCCGGCTATCGCAGATTAGATTCGTGGGTTTTGGCAATCACAGGCAGAAATGCTGGCAAAGAATTTTGGGGCTGCACAGGTTATCCTGAATGTAAGGGTGTGAGAGAGGTGGAAATACCTAAGAATGACACAAAAAAGAATTGAAGAACGAAATAATTATGCAAGACACAGAACACGAAAAAATGATGTCCGAGTTGTCTCGGCTCATTGGAAAAAAAAAATTTGAATCAAGCAGATATGGAGCAAAATATTAATCAACTCAATAGTGGACAAAAAATTAACTACCCCTTCAACAACAGGTGCGTTAGAATGGATAAAAAATAGTACTTTTGTGCCGCCAATTGATAAATAAAAAATCCCATAACACTAACGATTATATGGATAACAAAAAACAGACAACAGAAAACGAATATCCTCTCGAACTGAACACCATGCCGGGTTTTGCCGGTTCCAGTGCCTACTATTTGAGATATATGGATCCACATAATGACGAATCATTAGTATCGAAAGAGGCTAATGAATATTGGAAACAGGTTGACCTCTATGTTGGAGGGAGTGAACATGCCACCGGGCACCTAATCTATTCGCGTTTTTGGAATAAATTTCTTTACGACATCGGAATATGCTGCGAAGATGAACCCTTCAAAAAACTGATCAACCAGGGCATGATTTTAGCCTATTCTCAATTTGTATATCGTATCAATGGCACCAATAAATTTGTCTCTTTTGGTTTAAAAGATCAATATGAGACTACACCTATTCACGTTCACGTTGATTTAGTACATAATGGGATTTTAGATTTAGACGGCTTTAGAAAAGAGCAACCCGATTATGCAAATGCTGAGTTTATTCTCGAAGAGGGCAAGTATCACTGCGGACAAGAGGTGGAAAAAATGTCTAAATCAAAATTTAATGTGCAGAATCCTGACGATTTAGTGCTTAAATATGGTGCCGACACCTTACGTCTGTATGAGATGTTTTTAGGACCTATAGAATTGTCAAAACCGTGGGATACCAACGGCATAGAAGGGGTGTTTAGATTTATTAAAAAATTCTGGAAATTATTCCATCATCGTGATAATCAATTCATTGTTACCGAAGAAGACCCATCAACCGAAGAGTTGAAAATTTTGCATAAAACCATTAAAAAAATCGAAGAGGATAATGAGCGTTTTTCTTTTAATACTGCGGTAAGTTCTTTCATGATTTGTACTAACGAACTGACGGAGCTTAAATGTAATAAAAAGAAAATTCTGGAACCCTTAGTGATCTTATTGTCGGCGTATGCACCCCACATTACAGAAGAATTATGGTCACTGTTAGGTCATGAAACTTCGGTTTGTGATGCCTCATTTCCGGTTTATGACCCTCAATATCTGATAGAATCTTCGTTCAACTATCCGGTTTCTTTCAACGGGAAAACTCGTTTTCAGAGAAATTTTCCTTTAGATATGGATAAAAATGAGATAGAAAAAGCAATCTTACAAGATGAAGAGAGTTTGAAATGGATCGGCACCAACGTCCCTAAAAAGGTCATTGTTGTAGTCGGAAAAATTATTAATGTAGTGGTATAACAGGATGTTGAAACACAACCATATCGCAATGATGAAGCGTTGAATTAAATGTATTTCAGGATTTAATGATCACTATTGTTGCCATTGCAGCAACTCCTTCACCTCTGCCTATAGCACCCATTTTTTCGTTGGTTTTGACTTTTATGGAGACCCTTTCTGAAGGCACTTTGAGAATGTCGGAAAGGAGACCGGTCATTTGTTCTATGTAAGGAGATAGTTTGGGTTGTTCTAAAATGATAGTAGTATCTATTTGATGGACAGTCCAGTTTTTTTCTATAATCAGTTTCACAACAAGAGCAAGTAACTGTTTGCTATCTGCATTTTTGTATTGAGGGTCGTGGTCGGGAAAATGGGTGCCTATATCTTTTAAGGCAAGGCTGCCCAGTAGTGCATCTATGATGGCATGAATCAAAACATCCCCATCCGAATGTGCAACACAACCTTTAGCAAAAGGGACGTCAATGCCACCAATGGTTAACCTGCGCCCTTCTTCTAAGCGATGAGAATCAAAACCAGTACCAATTCTGAAATCGGAAATCATTACTGTTTTTTAGGAGTTTCTCCTTGTTTAGGGTTTTTGCCTTGTTGTTTGACGTCCTTTTTGTCGAAAGAGATTAAATCAAAGGTAAGTGAAAATCGAAGTGAATTTTCCAAGGGATGGTGTTGATTGATCGCGATAAGGTATGCCATATCAATACCAATAATATTATATTTAATACCGGCACCCACGGTAAAGAAATTTCTACCTCCTTTATAAGGATTTTCATAGAAATAGCCACCGCGAATGAAGAGCAAATTACGATAAGAGTACTCAAGTCCAATACCTATGGTAATTTCTCTCATCTCTTCTCTAAATCCGCCGGGAGCATCATAAAACGAGTGGAAAATACCTTCTCCCACTGATTCGGAAGCTAAGCCATATACTAATTCTCTGGTAGTATCAGTAGCATAATTCATTCGATAAATTGCAGGAGTAGGAACCAATAATTTATTGATATCCATAGCGATAGAGAGTGCATTGTATTCATCAAATTCCATCGTATAACCGATTCCTAATTTCAGATTGGAAGGGATAAAATCTCTTCTATGTTCATCGGTATATTTAATTTTATTACCCAAGTTTTGAATATTTAAACCTACTCTTACGGTTTGATTGAATAATTTTTTAGATTCAAAATCCTGTTGATAAAAAAGGGATATATCAGCAGCACCTGCCATACCGGGACTGGTTTCCATTTGCCCCACAGATTGACCTGCCGTCAAATCGGAATAGATAAATCGTGGCGTAATCGCAATAGATAATTCATCTATTAACTTTCTTGCATAGGTAAAATCTATCGAAAATTCGTTTGGTTTATAGGTTCCTAATGGGTCTCCACGATCAGTAGTAAAATTAATTTCTCCCAATCCAAAGTAACGTAAAGACATGGCAATAGCATCCATACGAGTAATACGATAGTATCCTGATAATGAGAGCAAACTAACATCATTTACTAAAGAGTGTAACCAAGGACTATAAGAAAATGAAACACCAAAACGATTTTTATTGTAAACGTATTTTGCAGGGTTATGATTTTGAGCTGATGGATCAGCTGAAGTAGCTACCCCAATGTCTCCCATAGCTCCCGAACGAGAATCCGGTGCAATTTGCAAAAAAGGTACGGCTGTTGTAATCGTATTCAAATAGGGATGCTCTTTATAATCCGGATCATGGGGTACCTGAGCATAAACAAAATTAAAAATTAGAGAAATCAACAATAGGGTCAATAGACTTCTTTTTTTCATAAAAAAGATATTTGAAATATTACAATTTATTAATAATTAGCATTTTAGAATTATCACTGGCATTTCAACAACCAATAACTGCATCTAATACAACCTCCTGTTAACGCTAAAAAAAGAGTATTATTTTACAGGATGACTAATTTTTCGAATTTTTCTACAATTTCTCCTTTCGAATTTTTCACTTTTAAGCGATAAATATAAACTCCTTTCGCCAATTTATCACCATAGTCATCACGTCCATTCCAACTAATTGGATTTGAACGATTCCCAGAAGTAATCAAGGGTTGTGAGATTGTTTTTACGATTTTCCCTGAAATGGTAAAAATGGAAATCAGCACCTCTAACGGTTCTCCGGGTTGGTTATGTTCAAAATAAAAATCGGTATGAGTAGTAAATGGATTAGGATAGTTAAGTACGTGATTAAGA
Source organism: Bacteroidales bacterium (assembly GCA_031287215.1). Classification (GTDB taxonomy): domain Bacteria; phylum Bacteroidota; class Bacteroidia; order Bacteroidales; family WCHB1-69; genus JAGVVH01. Next base: position 13,209 of record JAITTF010000212.1, on the reverse strand, counting down.
GTCAATTTTTCATCCGAAACCACCTCAAAGAAAATGGTTTTTTCTGAAAGATGATTTAAAATATCCCAAGCTCTGATTTTTAATTGGTGTTTTCCGATGGCTAAATTTTTCAAGGGATATCTAACGGTTCCACTATTATAGCTATTCAAATCAGCGGTATAATAGTCATTCAAAACAAAAGGTGATTCGGCATGGTCATCTAAGACTGCAACTAAATCATGTCCAATGCCGTTTCCGGTGGTATTGATACCCAATTCATCCTGTAACTTCAGCAGCAACGTAGGACTTGGCTCCACGATGGAACCATTCACAAAATTTTCATCATTTAGATAGACCTCCATTTCCGGTCCTATCGAATCTGAATACTGATTATTGCTAATCCCTCCAATGATAAATTGGGAATAATAGCCGGCAGCATCACTGTTTTTGGTTCTGGCATAGTAACTAATTTTACCCTTACCATATTGATAATTGATATCTTTAGGCACAATAAAAGTAAATTCAAACCTCCCATTTACTACGGATACATTGCCTTTAAAAAGGACTTTATCTTGTTGTGAGAAGGTAAAAGGAGGGCTATCCGGGTCATTAGACAAGGTAGTGATCAGGGTCGGTTTATCATAGACTAACGGAAAGGCATTACCGGTAAAAATAGAGAGAAAAACGCCTGCTTCATTAGTAAGATGTCCTTTAACCGTAATTTTTGAAAGTGCTGCAATAGAGTCTAATGGCATTTTGGTATCAGCATCCAACAAGGAGTCTGTAACTACGACATACTCCGGTAAGGCAAGCGGCATAGAAGGGTCTCCCATGGTAAAAATGATTCTGGTACTTCCTGAAGGAGCTGCATTTTTAGCTGCCCTATTAATATCTCCTAACCTTTTATATTGACCATTTTCTTTTTCAAAAAGATGTTTAAACATATTCTTAGAGTAAGTGTCATTGGCGGTAATCCATGCCACTCTTGAAGTAGTAATTAATCCGGCGGCACCCCCTTTACTGTTGAGAAAAGCCATTTCTGCGGGAGATACTACAGGTCTATCGTACCATCCAAATTCGCAGGTTAAAGTAGTCATGATAGGCTGATTATAGAGATTTGACCAATTATTAATATCGCTAAGTTCCAAAATTGTTTCGTGCGCCCACCTACTTTCGCCGCCATGTCCTACATAAGAGACCATAAATGCGCCTCTTTTCATTCTATTTTCGATGGCTAAATTGACATCCGGGTACCTTTGTCCGCCTGCAGAAGACACCTGAGGATAGGCATCACAATAGATCTTACTAAGATTTATATTTTGATTTTTGTCAGACACAATATTTGCTGAAGCGTCTGCGGTTTTAATATGCCAATTATCATTTTCATCATCTGCTACAAAAGCAATCACATTACGCCAATCAGCGAAATTAGATATAGTAGTAGCATTGGGGTTAGGGACTAAATTTTCTTTTTTACTGTAATTAATAGCCTTATCTACCGCAACTTTTGCCTGATTTAGTGTAGCAACAGGGAATCTTCCCACAGAAACATCTATTAAATCTGAACTATTATTTCCCTCATGAATATCCAATAGTCCAAAATAATCGTCATTTGAAAGAAAATTATCTTTATAAAAAGTATGGAGAAATTGATAATTAGGAACATAATTTTTAGTTTCACTTAATCTACCCCTATAGTCAAAAGAGGGTCTTCCAAAGAGCAGCAAATAACGAGGATATTGGGCACTACTCCGGTCGTAAATCATTCTCAGGTAATCCCTAATGGCAGTAGGGTCTTGAGCTCCGGAAGAAAATTCATTATAAATCTGATCTACGAGTACCGTCTTGACCGACAATCCATCATTTTGGTGTCTGAAGGCTGCCAAACGATTGGCTTCATTAGCAAAATCAGGATGTACTACTATTACCAAGTCGATATCATTATCGCCATGCAGATTCTGATTGTTAATTTGACCTACCGTAACAATAGGATAGTAATCGGTTTTATTGAAAGCCACAAACTTTTTCAAGGTATGAGTCTCCGATTTAAAGGAAAAAGTGCCGTTAGTAAGGGTTCCCTGCATTTGTACCGGATTATTTTGGTTGGTAACATCCCAGACGGTTGTATTATTGTCAGCATTTTTAATCACAAATTCTGTAATCCTTCCGGCTGCAATAGTAGCGGGATTACAAAAAGGAAATTGTGCTGAGTGCATGCGCAATGCGCATTCGGTTTCTATTTCTATCCAATCTAAATAAGCGGTTGCTGAAGAACTATTCCTGTTGAAATCTATTTTCACATTGATCGGAGAAGAAGTTGTGGTAAAAGAAAAAAAACCTAATCCATTCATATCAGGATAGTTTGCTGCTTTACATGATATTTGTCCCACTACATTGTTATTAACCGAAATTTTGAGGGAAGAACCGGAGGCAGAGGTTGAGTAAGAATTAATGGAAATCCTTGACGGAGCCGCTATAACAGAAGGAACACTAAAAGGGAAAGTCCTTGATAAGGTAACATCAAAACGTTCTCCTAACCATATCTGTCCACTTTCACCCGGATTGGATTCCTCTAATTCGTGGAAGTCGTAATGATGGTATTGAGAAACCTGCTCATTGGCTGTCAGAGCGTTATTGTTCACAGAAGTGATTCTCTTTTTCTCGCCTATTCCCGGATTTACATTGATAAAATAGTAGGCAAAATCATCATAAAAATTGGTTTTATGAGAAAAACGGTGACTTATGGTGTCAAAATTCCAGGTATGAGGTCCTTGAGCATAGAAAATAAAGTAACTCGAAGCTACAAATTTTCCATTATCTAAATTAAACATAGAGAGTGGAATCTCGTTTAAATCATCCTGACGTGGCTTACTGTTGGCTTCAGGAAGCATCCCACCACCGTTTCCAAACAACGCGATATTGGAAGCCATTAAATTGGAAACATTCATACCAAGGGCTTCCAAATCTTGATAAGTTACTTTATGCAGCCCTGTTTTATCTGTTTTAATTTTGTACCAAGTTCCTGTATTTAAAACAGATACATTCACACTGCCACTCTTCTGAGCCAAATACGGATTTTTTCCTGAAAACACTAAATGAAAGGAGAGTACTTTTTCAAAATGTCCTGAACCGTTTTTAATAATGGGTATAAAGGAAATAGCAGCAAAGTTTTTTTTACGATCTATAGCTGTGTTAATTTTCACCTCTAAAGAAGTCAGATTGTAATTTTTGGTAAGTAACAGTTCATCTTGCGCCGAAAAAGGCTCCGTTTTAATATTTGAAATAGTAATTTCATACTCTTGATAAAAATCATTTACCGCCAATTTTTCATAATATTGAGGTAAAAAATCATACTCGTCAGAAAAAAGAGCACCTTCAAAATAGAGCACTTTTTTAGTTTCATTCTCATCAGCATAGAGAAAATAGTCACTCACCCAATTTAATTGAATATTTTTTTCATTTTTTTGTGCTTGAATATCAGTTGAATAACAGAATATAGCTAAAAAAAATGGGAAATAAACCCAAGATTTTAATTTCATCATACGTTTAATAATAATGGGAACGACATTTATAATTTAAAACACTAACGTAAAAAAGAGCACAAAATTACAATTTTTTTTTATCCTACATAATAATTTAAAAAAAAATGACTATTTTTGCAAGCATAAAAGACAAATAATATGCAAAGACAAGTATCCATTTTGTTGTTATCAATATTACTTCTTTTCGGAGGTAAAATTAGTGCGCAAGACCCGCATTTTTCTCAATTTTTTGCTAATCCAATCTACCTTAATCCTGCATTTGCCGGGACTAATGTCTGTCCAAGAATAGCTTTGAATTTTAGAGACCAATGGCCCTCATTACCAGGTACCTATATGACCTATTCAGCCTCTTATGACCAACATTTTGATGTTTTAAACGGCGGTATTGGCGTTTTGTTCTTTGGAGATAGAGCCGGACAGGGGACTATCAATACCTATTCGGCACATTTTATGTACTCTTTTCGTATTAAAATGTCTTCAAAATTTGAAATGCGTCTCGCGCTGCAAGCAGGATGGCAACAAAAATCATTGGCATGGGATAAATTAATTTTCCCTGACCAAATAGACCCAAGATACGGTGGGGTATTTATGACCAACGAAAAAACTCCCGAAAAATTAAGCTCTAATATCTTTGATTTAGGTGCCGGTTTAGTCGGTTATTCGGAGCATATCTATTTTGGTTTTGCTGCTCACCATATTACTAATCCTAATGAGGGATTTGTAAATGAGGTTGTTACCAGATTACCGGTAAGATGGACGGGACATTTTGGTGCTTATATAGACCTCAAACGTAAAAGCAAAAAGGAACGTTCCTTTGGAGATATTTCTATCAGTCCCAATATTATCTACCAAATGCAATCTTCAGCATACTACCTTAATACGGGATTTTATCTCAATTTTTACCCATTTACAGTCGGTGTTTGGTTGAGAAATAATTTTGTTAAAGGAGATCCTATGGATGCCGTAATCGTGATGGTAGGTTTACAGTATGACTTTATCAGAGTTGCATACTCTTACGATATTTCTTTGGGTAAATTAGCAAATATCAGTGGTGGTGCTCATGAGGCATCCGTACAATTCTTACTGCCATGTCCCGAAAAAATCAAGAGAATTAAGAACCTAAAATGCCCTTCATTCTAAAAAATAAATAATAAAGATAATAATTAATCGATTATATACGTTTAACCAATTGTATTTTATATCATTAAACATGAGAAATAACTTAATAAAAATCGGATTTTTGTCCCTGTTGGCTTTGATGCTCACCTTCACTTCCTGTAAAGAATATTCAGATAAAACAGGTTGGAAATATAATGACGCAGAAAATGGTGGATTCGAACGCTATCCTTTTGTTGAACAAGAAACCGGTCCCGGACTGGTATTCATTGAAGGTGGTACTTTCATTATGGGAAATATGGAAGAAGATGTCATGAAAGATTGGGATGCTATCCCACGCAGAGTTACTGTAAACTCTTTTTATATGGACGAAACAGAAATTAGCAACCAAGACTGGCAAGACTATGTTCGTTGGTTGGAAATCGTATTTGTAAATGCAGATATGAAAGTAGTGTATGATAATGCTTTACCGGATGAAAATGTATGGCGCGAAAAATTGGGCTATGATGAAGATTTGGTAAAATATTACTATAGATATCCGGGATATAGAGATTTTCCCGTAGTAGGTATTAGCTGGTTACAAGCTACTAACTATGCTTCATGGCGTACCGACCGCTCAAATGAGAAGATTTTAGTGGATGAAGGTTACGCTAATTGGAACCAAAACCCCACAGTAGAAGGTTATTTCAATACGGAAGCATATCTTACTTATGAAGATTATGAAGCATCCAGTGACAAGCGTTTACAATATATTTCTACCGGAGATTATCGTAATGTAAAACTGGAAGATGGTATCCTTCTTCCCGATTATCGCCTCCCTACAGAAGCAGAATGGGAATATGCTGCCTTAGGTTTGATCGGCAATTCTATGAATGAACGTGTGGTCGAACGTAGAGTATATCCTTGGAACGGACAATATGTGAGAAGTGAATCCCGTAAATATTACGGCAACATGATTACCAACAACCGTAGAGGTAGAGGTGATTATATGGGACAAGCAGGCGCTTTGAATGATGCTGCAGTACCTACCGCTCCTGTGATGTCTTATTGGCCCAATGACTACGGTCTCTACAATATGGCAGGTAATGTTTCTGAATGGGTACTTGATGTTTATCGTCAAAGTTCACATGATGATGTTAGTGAATTAAATCCTTATAGGGGTAACTATTATATGACTAAACAGCTTTTGGAAGATGGTACGGTAGCAGAGAGAGATAGCATTGGTCGTGTACCTATGGTTCCGGTTTCTGACTTTAAAAACGACAGAAGACGTAACTACCGCCAAGCAGATAACAAAAACTATTTAGATGGTGATTATGCTTCCCTATTGGATTATGACTCCTATGATGATCCTACCTCTGTTACTTCTGACAATATGTATAGAAAAACAAGTATGGTCTTTTCTTTGGTCAGCGACCATTCAAGAGTGTATAAAGGAGGTTCATGGAAAGATATCTATTATTGGTCAGCACCAGCTACAAGAAGATTCTTAGATGAAGACGAATCGACAGATTATCTTGGATTCCGTTGTGCAATGTCGCATCTTGGTTCTCCAGTGAAGAAAAAGAAATAAATTAATTTAGTTTTTGATAGAAAAAAGCAGAAATCGAAAAAATTTCTGCTTTTTGTTTGTATCCAAGCACAATTCCCGAAAATAAACACAGGTAAATAACTCAAAAAGAGCTATCTTTTGTTATTCTTTTGAGCATCCAAAATAGAATCTATCCTTGCGAGCATATCTTGCAGATGAAATTTACTTACGCCTTTAGCAGAGGCTATAACGCGATTAATATCGGTACGTAGAGCCATCAAATGACCACGAGCTATCGCAGTAGCATCATTAATCAAAAGAATGTGCAAATTACCGGAATATCCATAACGATAGGGAGTCCCTTTAGGAGTAATGACTTGTCCTAAAGCATCAATATAGTTAGATTGTAAATTTCTACGATAAATATCTATCGTTTTTCCTGAAGACAATTCCGTCCAAACCGCTTTTTTACAATCATCCAGCATCTCCAAAACGGAGTAAAAATCAGCAGGTTCAATGGATTCTTGATAGAGCAATTTATCGAAAGTATAACTATTGAGTAGTCTATTCAGAATGGTTTTTTGAACTCTCCCAATAGAATAGACAGGATTAACACCGGCTAATTGGAATAAATCTTTACTAATCAACCATTCAGGGGTAATAAAGAGCTGTTCGGCAAGAAATTGCATCGCCTCTTTTTGGCGGTTTTTAGGAACAAATGCTACAACGGGACCCTCTTGTTCCACTTTTTTAAGGGTAGTATAAATACCGGCAATATTTTTAGCTACATGTCCCATATAGCGGCTGTATTGTCCGACTACCTCATCGTACATCTCTTCGGCTTTATCGTAATCTTTATTAGCTTCTTTCGTCCAAGTAAGAATATTAGGGAGAATACGTTGAAGGTTTTTGATTCCATAAGTACTTGATTTAACGGCATCATCTCCCAAATCTTCATTTTGATTTCTGGGGTCATCGGGGTCTGATTCTGTGCCGAAGGAGTATCTAATATCTTGATTTAATTGATCAATAACCTGTTGATTAAGAGCAGCTGATTCCTCTTCCGGAGTACTATATTGAGGCAACCATTGGTAGCCCCATTGAATAGCCCATTTGTCATAGATGCCAATTCTGGGGAAAATACCTGCTTGAGAAATATTGTCTTCCGGCTGAGCCACATAGTTAAAGCGGGCGTAATCCATAATCGAAGGAGTATGCCCATTAGCTTCTACCCATGCTTTATTGCGTAGATTTTCGGTTGAAACAGTCGCAGAGGAGCCCCAATTATGACGTAATCCTAAAGTGTGTCCTACCTCATGAGAAGAGACAAAACGGATGAGTTGCCCCATCAATTCATCATCAAAATTTAAGGTTTGAGCACGCGGGTCTATGGGACTGGCTTGAATAAAGTACCAATTTTTAAGTAATAACATCACGTTGTGATACCAATTGATATGGCTTTCCAGAATTTCGCCGCTTCTGGGGTCATTTACGTGAGGACCACTGGCATTAGGTATCGAAGAGGGTTTATACACTATTGCCGAATGGCGCGCATCTTCAAGGCTCCAAGTAGAGTCTTCCGGCGCTTCTAAAGCATAGATAGCATTCTTAAAGCCGGCTTGTTCAAAAGCTACTTGCCAATCATCTACACCCTGTTTTAGATAGGAAACCCATTTTTTGGGGGTTGAGGGGTCAATGTAATAGATAATAGGTTTTTTGGGTTCTACCAATTCGCCTCTTTTGTATTTTTCAATATCCTCATCTTTAGGCTCTAAACGCCAACGAGTAATGAGTGAACGGCGTTCGATACCTTGTGGATTGGCATCAAAATCGGTATAACTAACGGTAAAATAGCCCACTCTTGGATCAACATAACGTGGTTTCATCGGCTCTTTGGGGAGTAACAACATCGAGCAATTGAGTTCGTAAGTAATAGGTTCTCCGGCAATTCTCGTAGGGTCTGAAGAAACTTGGTTGTAAGTCTTTACAGTTCTGATTTCTATGTTAGTTGAAAAAGATTTTATTGTATCAATGTAACTTGACTCCTTAATAAGACCTCCCAAATCATACCTTTTTTTGTAGTATTTATTAAAAAAAAGAATGGTATTGTCGCTTCCAAAAAAATCGGTAATATCTACTACCAAATTTTTGGATTTGGAGTTTGAATCGGCTTTATAGTAGGCTACGATGTCAAAAGTCCCTACAATGGGTTGTAGATTAGAGTTGAGTACGGAAAGGAACATGCCGGCAGTATCTTCAGAACGCTCTGAATAAGAGATACTTTTAACAAAAAGTTTGTCGTTAGGTCCTTTTTCAAAACGAATTACATTTTTATTGATATGGTCTCCGGCATACTGCATTGGCGAATTGGAGGTTGCTTTAGCAATACGTCCCACGGTCAAGATGTCTCTTCCTAACAAGGAATCCGGTATTTCAAAGAAATAATTTTCTTTTACTTTATGAACTGTAAAAAGACCGACTCTTGTTTTAGCATCTTTAGTGATGACCTCTTTATAAGGTTTTACTTTAGACGTTTTGTCCGTATCTTTCTTTTTTACTACTTCTGTAGTTGCTCCTTTTTTCTTCTTTTTAGCATCAATATCTGTTTGTCCAAAAGCTATTCCTGTAATTAACAAGAAAATAATAGAAAAAATGACCGATCTTTTCATTATATTAATTTTTTTTATTGTTATTATTTTTTTTTACTGGTTTTTCTATATAATGTGGAATATTATTTTTATGAATAATAGAATAAATCAGGCAGGCAATTCCTAACACTACAAAAGGAATACTCAACCATTGACCTATATCAAGGGTCATGCCGGTCTCTTTAGTAACCTGTACTTCTTTAAAAAATTCGATAATAAAACGAGAAGTAAAAACGACTATCAGCAGGCTTCCCACAACACGTCCGGGGGGGACATTCCCCTTAGCAATTTTAAAATAATAGAACACAAGGCTAAAATAGGTGATAAAATAGACGATAGCTTCATAGAGTTGTGCCGGATGTCGCAATGTGCCGGCTACTCCGGGTCCTCCTTTAGTAAAATTAAAGGCTAATGCGGAAGTAGTAATACTGCCTACGATCTCATGATTCATCAGATTGCCAATCCTAACGAAGGCAGCTGCAATCATGACGACAACAGCAAGGCGGTCAATAAGCCACAAAAAATTCATCTTATGTTTCCATGCAAAATAGATAATAAACAGAATAATGGCTAATACCCCTCCATGGCTTGCTAATCCCTGAAAGCCCACAAAATTCCAGTGACTATCAATGGGAAAAAAGACCTCTAAAGGAGCCTTGATGAAAAATTCCGGTTCATAGAACAGAAAATGACCTAACCTAAGACCTACTAATGTCCAGATCACCGTCCAAATCGCCAACTTATCGGTCAATTGCTGAGATAAGTTTTCAAATTTAAACACTTTTTGAAGAGTCAAATAAGCAAGAAAAAAGCCCAAAGCCAGCAAAAATCCGTACCATCTCACAGAAAAAGAACCAATTGAAAAAATCACTGGATCAACAGTCCAATTGATATAGGTAAGAATCAAATTCATTTTTTTAGATTTTTAGTTTTAGTTATAATTTCAAACGACAAAAGTACAAAAAAAATTGTACCTTTGTCGTCTTAAAATAAATTATGCATTATATTGATACTCACTCACATTTTTATCGTGAATATTACCCTGATGATTTTTCTGACGCCATAAAACGGGCAATGGACTGCAATGTATCGCAGATTATTTTACCCTGTGTTACGGTAGCCAATGTTTCAGAGATTTTTGAAGCTACGGACCTGTTTCCGGAGAACCTATTTCCTCTGATTGGTCTTCATCCGACTGAGGTCAAACAGAATTATATTCAAGAACTTACAACTCTTGAGCCGTTTCTCAAGGATAGTAGAGTTGTCGGCATTGGGGAGTGCGGTATTGACCTATATTGGGATAAGGGAACCTTAGAAGAACAGAAAATCGCTTTTACCCGTCAATTGGAATGGGCAAAAGAGTATCATTTGCCTCTTTCACTACATGTGAGAGATGCTTATGCTGAGACTATTGATATTCTTAAAAAGTATGTCAAAGAGGGTATTACAGGCATTTTGCACTGCTTTTCGGGAGGTATTGAAGAGGCTAAATGGGCTATCAATCACGGTTTTTTGTTAGGCATTGGAGGTATTATTACTTTTAAAAACAATAAATTACAATCCATCATCAAAGAAATTGGGCTTCAATATCTCACTCTTGAAACGGATGCTCCGTTTTTAGCACCTGTTCCACACAGAGGCACCACTAATGAAAGTTCCTATATTCCGCTTATTGCGGATAAAATTGCCGAAATTTTTGAAACATCTTCTGAAGAGGTCATGAATATTACCACTCAAAATGCTTGGAATATTTTCACTAAACTTCCTCATTAACAAACGTATAATGTTTATTTCGCTCACAACAGTTTGGAATTTCTAATGAAAAAAATCGGACTCTTTTTCGGAACCTTTAATCCCCTTCATATTGGTCATTTAATTATTTCCGAATATATCAAGGAAAACAGCGATTTAAATGAAATTTGGTTTGTTGTTACCCCTTCTAACCCATTAAAAAACAAAAAACTATTATTAAATGAGTTACAAAGACTTTATATGGTCAACTTAGCACTTGAAGACGATCTCCGTTTCCGCTCTTGCGACATTGAATTTAAACTCCCCTACCCTTCTTACACGGTCAATACACTTGCTTTTCTACAAGAAAAATATCCTCAATATCAATTTGCACTCATCATGGGAGAAGATAATTTAGAAAATATAGAAAAATGGAAAAATTGGGAATTTATTTTAGAACATTATCAAATTTATACCTATCCAAGAGTAGGTTATAATAGCGAAAAATTTGACAAACATCATTCTATTATCAAAATAGATGCCCCTAAAATAGAACTTTCTTCTACACAAATCAGAGATAGTATTAAAAATAAAAAAAGCGTCAAGTATATGTTGTTGCCAAAAATCGAACGATATATCAACGAGATGGGTTTTTACAAATAAAAATAAATTAATAAATTATGAGAAATAACACGAAAGATAAATATTATATCATCGAAGGATTAGAGATTATTGACGCCGGTTCGGAAGGTAAAGCGGTAGGAAAACATGACGGATTAGCAGTTTTTGTACCTTATGCGGTACCCGGCGATGTGATAGATGTGAAGGTCTTGAAAAAAAGACGCAACTATGCGGAGGGCGTCATTGTCAGAATCGTAAAACCGTCACCTCATCGTATCACGCCCATTTGTGAACATTTTGGGCTTTGTGGTGGCTGTAAATGGCAAGTAATGGAGTATGAACAACAACTCTATTACAAACAAAAACAGGTAGAAGATAATTTTAATCATCTTGGCAAATTTGAATTTCCTCCTGTAATGCCTACCATAGCATCGCAAGAGCAGACCTGCTACCGCAATAAGATGGAATATACTTTTACCGACAAGCGATGGTTAGATGATGAGGATATGAAAGCACAACAGTTTGGAGAACTCGAAACACGAGGAATTGGGTTTCATATACCGGGAAAATTTGATAAGGTTTTAGATATTCATCAATGTCATTTACAAAGTGATAATACCAATGCGATCCGCAACGGATTAAAACAGTTTTGTATTCAAACAGGATTATCTTTTTACAATCCAAGAGAACATACCGGTTTTATGCGGAATCTGATGATTAGAAACAGCACTCCCGGCGATTTGATGGTAGTAGTCGTTTTTGGAGAAAAAAGTGATGCTATTGAAAATGTAATGCGCTATTTGGAAACTACTTTCCCTGAAATTACTTCGCTACAGTACGTTATTAATGAAAAATTGAATGATAATTTCTTAGACCAAAAAATGCATCTTTTTAAAGGAGTTCCCTTTATTATGGAGCAGATGGAGGATTTACAATTTAAAATTCGGGCGGTTTCTTTTTATCAAACAAATAGCAAACAGGCTTATAATCTATACCTTACAGTTAAAGATTTTGCTCAAATTGGCAGTGAAGATGTAGTTTATGACCTTTATACCGGCACCGGGACTATTGCTAATTTCATTGCCCGTTCTGCCAAGAAAGTAATAGGTATAGAATACGTTGAGATGGCTATTAAAGATGCTAAAGAAAATGCGGCATTCAATAAAATTGACAACACCTCCTTCTTTGCCGGTGATATGGTCAATGTACTCACCCCTTCATTTGTCAAGAAAGTGGGCACCCCCAATATCATCATCACTGACCCGCCACGTGCAGGCATGCACCCACGCGTAATTGAGCAACTGATAGAAATTGCTCCCGAAAAGATCGTGTATGTAAGTTGTAATCCTGCAACACAAGCCCGAGACATTACTTTACTTTCAGAATATTACAAAGTAACTCGCATTCAGCCGGTAGACATGTTTCCACATACCCAGCATGTAGAAAATGTAGCGTTATTAGAAAGATATTAATAATTATTTTATTGCGACAACATTAATCGTATTGCTAAGCCGGCATCTATGCTGGTATTAGGAAATTGATTAGCACCACTTGTATGGGGACGGTTGATCGTCTGATCATAGAAAATCCGCAATCCTACCATACTACTAATCTGATATTCAGCGGCTACATTAATGGTCATCGCAAGTGTCCCTGAGGAGACTTGAGTATTATTTTCTTCTATTTTACGAATAGTGGTTCGGTTGTCTTTTAATCCAAAACCGGCAGTAATATTCAAATCGCTGACTATCTCACGTTTCATACCGGAGAAAACTACCCCAATTTTAATGTCTTTAAAACGATAACCCGTAGAAAAAACAAACTCGTTAGAGAGGACTTCCGTAATTTGGTTATTGGTAAAACTGAGTGATAGATTTCTTCCTTTTCGATACTCTACTTTCAGCAAGAGGCTATTCTTAAGGGTCATATCGACACCAATAAGTGGATTAAAACGCTCTGTTAAAGACACTTGAGAAATAGCAAACTCAGGAATATAGTTGTTTTGAGCATTTAAAACAGAAGGATTGCCTGTTCTTGGATC
>JAITTF010000203.1 GCA_031287215.1 Bacteroidales bacterium | reverse complement strand
GTCTATTACGCTCAAAATCTGGGGACAATAGGCGATAATATCAAAGAGATCAATCCTACAATGATGTCGGCAGTACCCCGTATGTTGGAGAAAATTTACGACAAAATATATAGTAAAGGCAAAACTATGAGCGGACCTTCACGAATGATCTACTATTGGGCAGTAAAATTAGCAGAAAAATATAAAATTGAAGCCGATGAAAGAGGTGCTTGGTATAATCGTCAACACAAACTTGCAGACAAATTGGTTTACAGTAAGATACGAGAAAATATTGGGGGTAATTTTGACATTGTAGTATCGGGAGCTGCCAGCATTCAACCCAGAATTGCCGCTTTCTTTTCCGCAATAGGGATGCCTGTCTTTGAAGGGTATGGACTTACTGAAACATCCCCTGTGATTGCGGTCAGTAATAGAGAAAAATATGGCAGAGAAACCGGTACTGTAGGTCGCCCTTTGGGTGGTGTAGAGGTGAAAATCGGCGAAAATGGCGAATTACTTTGTCGTGGGCACAATGTAATGCTGGGTTATTACAATGAACCGGAGTTGACCAAAGAGATCATTGATGCAGATGGTTGGATGCATACCGGAGACATTGCCCATTTTGACAAACATGGTCGTGTAGTCATTACAGGACGCCTAAAGAGCCTTTTTAAAACCTCTTTTGGTAAATATGTGAATCCTCAACTTATTGAAGATAAATTTACAGAATCTCCATTTATTGAGAATATCGTTGTCGTAGGCGAAAATCAAAAATTTGCCGCAGCATTGATTGCCCCTGATTTTGCTTTCTTAAAAGGCTGGTGTGAACGCCATGAAATGGAATATACTAATCCACAGGATATAGTAAAAGATAAAGTGCTTATAGCCCGTTTTCAAAAAGAGGTTGACAAATACAATGTATTTTTTGGAGATACCGAAAAAGTGAAAAAATTTACGCTCATCTCTGATGAATGGTCGCAACTGACCGACATCCTCACTCCTACCTTGAAAGTAAAACGAAACCTCGTATTAGCTAAATATAAAGAGGTGATTGACACGTTATTTGTATAATTGTTTTTCTATAATTTAAAAACAAGCTGATGAATATAGAATTCGTTAGCTTGTTTTTTGTTAGCTTTCACTTGAAAATACTTTTATTTCGTATAAACTAAAGTAGAAAACTGTTCAATATCATAAATTTCATTTGCTACCTCAAGAAGGGCATCAGCTGTGATGGACTCTATAATGGCAATCGCCTCTTCAAAAGTTTCTATAGTATCAAAAAAAAGCCCCTGCCGACCGTTGGCAAGCATTTCGTTTAATTTAGATTCATTACTGAGAGCCATCTGTCCGATATATTGCTTTTTTGCAAAATGCAGTTGGAGGGTTCCTAATTTCTCATTTTTAAGTTTTATTAATTCCTTATAAATTAAATCAATACATTTATTACTTAAACCATTATCACAACCTGCATAAATAGAAAAAATACCGGAATCAGTAAATTGTGAATAACTTGATTCTACGGTATAAACCAAGCCCATTTTCTCACGCAAGACCATGTTCAAACGCGTGTTCAACCCCTGACCTCCTAATAAATTAGTTAATAATAAAAAAGGAATTCGCTTAGGGTCATAGATCGAATAGGCAGGAATCCCCACCATAAGATGAGTTTGGCTACTATTTTTATGAATTAGTGCTTTTTGCGGAATATAATTTGAGAAAGAAGTTCTATCACGCTCAAAATCAACCATTTTGTTTGTTCCAAAATGACGATCGCAAAGTTTATACAAACGGTCAACGCTAATATTGCCGACCGAAGAAAGCATCACATTGGAAAGTGTATATTGTTGTTTTACAAACTCATAAATATCTTTTCGCGATATTTTTTTAACACTTGCTTTAGTTCCGAGAATAGAACGTCCTAAGGGATGATTTTTGAAAATTTGCGCTTCAAAATCATCAAAAATAAGTTCTGAAAGTGTATCTTTATAGTATTTAATCTCTTCATAGACAACATCTTTTTCTTTTTCAAGCTCTTTTTCCGGAAAAATCGGATAAAATAAAATATCGGATAGTAATTCTACGGCTCTTTTATAGTCAGATGAGAGAAAAGAAGAGTGAAACCAGGTCTCTTCTTTGGAGGTACTGGCATTCAAATCGCCGCCCACATCTTCCATTCTTCGCAATATCTGATAGTTTTTACGGTGAGTAGTTCCTTTAAAAATGGTATGCTCCACAAAATGGGCAATTCCCGATTTGTTTTCGTCTTCGTCTCGTGTACCGGCATTGATTAAGATACCAAAATGAGAAACCGGCGAATCTGTCTGTTGATGTACTAATTTTATTCCGTTAGTTAGTTGCAGAATTTTATGAGACACTTCGTTGATTATTAGTAAAATATAAATATTGAGAATAGACTTACTAAGGTTTTTCTATTGTTGTGCAAAGGTACATTATTTTTCTATCAAAGTTACACTCCCCTCGCGATGTAACTCTCTTTTATTACTCCCCATAAGCAAATATTCGATGTAATAGGTATAAACGCCGCTTTTTGCATTTTCTCCTGTCCAACCGGTATGAAGGTCGGTAGTGTGAAAAATAAGCGTTCCCCAACGGTTGTA
>JAITTF010000202.1 GCA_031287215.1 Bacteroidales bacterium | reverse complement strand
GGTTTTCAATACTTGTAATGCTTTTATGCAAGGCGGATGGCTCTTCTATTTTTGTCCTGATAATTTCTATCCGCAAAGCTATCTGCTCTCAGCTCCTTTTATTATAGGTGCTCTTCTTTTTATTGTAGGAATGGTAATTAATATCTATTCTGATGATATTATTAGAAAATTGAGAAAAGATGACCTTGATACCAACTACTATATTCCCTTTGGAGGACTCTTTAAATATGTTAATTCTGCTAATTATTTTGGAGAAATTATAGAATGGATCGGCTTTGCCATTTTATCCTCTTCGATTTCAGGATGGGTATTTGTTTTTTGGACTATGGCAAATATTATCCCTCGTTCTAAAGCTGTTTATGAAAAATATGAACAATTTTACGGAGAAGAGTTCACAAAATTGAAACGCTATAAGATTTTTCCCTTTATCTATTAATTAAATATGCCCCTCGAAAAAACTCATATCGTACTCCATACTTCCGATTGGCATTTAGGAAGAACATTATATTCTAAAAAACAACGTTATGATGAGCACGAAAAATTCCTCAATTGGCTCATCAATGTCGTAAAAGAGAAACTGGTGGATACCCTCATCATTGCAGGAGATATCTTTGATACTACAACTCCTAGTAGTCGTGCTCAAGGCTTATATTATGGTTTTTTAATCCGCATTAAATCAACTAATTGCAGGCATGTTATAGTCATAGCAGGCAATCATGATTCGCCCTCTTTGATAGATGCTCCCAAAGAGTTATTGGCGGCTCTTAATGTATTGGTAGTAGGTAATATGCCTGAAAATCTTGAGAACGAAGTATTTGTTTTGAAAGATGAACAAGGTAATCCTGAATATATCATTGGGGCGGTACCCTATTTACGTGAAAGGGATTTGAGAATTTCGGTTGAAGGGGAGTCTATGGTCGATAAAGAACATAAAATTGTGGAAGGTATTCGCTTGCATTATGAACAGATCGCACAAATTGCTGAAACTAAAAGAGTTGCCTTGAAAGTGCAAATTCCGCTGATTGTTACAGGACATCTGTTTGCTGTAGGTGGGCAAACGAATGGCGATGACGGGGTTAGAGATATATATGTAGGCAATCTCGGCGGTGTGAGTGCCGCTACTTTCCCGGAGCTGTTTGACTATGTGGCTTTAGGGCATTTGCATTTCCCTCAAAAAGTAAATCAACAAGAGCATATCCGCTACTCGGGTGCGCCATTGCCGATGGGCTTTGGAGAATGTAAACAACAAAAACAGGTGAATATCATCACTTTTGAAAATAGAAAACCTACTGTTGAAGTTGTTAAAATTCCTCTATTTCAGAAAATTGAATCTATCGAAGGGGATAAAATAGCTATTTTAAAGGCTCTTGATCAATTAGGTAAAAGCAACACTTCGGTTTGGGTCGAAGTACGCTATGTAGGAGAAGAAATTTGGGGGAATATGACTGCTGAAATCAGTGAAATTATAGAAAATTATCCTCTTGTGGAGTTGATCCGTTATAAAAATCAAAAATTATTTAATGCTACTTTAACAGAACAAAATGAGAATGAATTTTTAGAGGAATTGGATGTTAATGAAGTCTTTCAACGTTGTTTGGATACATATTCTATTCCCGAAGAGCAACAAAATGAATTTTTGTTGACATACCGAGAAATAATAAATCAAATGAATGAAAACGACCATTTAGGAACATAGAAAAGTGAAGATAATAAAACTTATTTTTAAGAATATCAATTCATTAGTTGGTGAATGGGGGATAGATTTTACTAATCCTATTTTCACCTCATCGGGTATTTTTGCTATTACAGGACCTACCGGATCGGGAAAAACAACGATCTTGGATGCCATTTGTCTTGCTATGTACGGCAAAACGCCACGCGTCAACACCATCAATGGCTCTTCCAATGAAGTCATGTCTCAAAATACCTCAGACTGCTTTTCGGAGGTGATTTTTGAGATAAAAAATAAAAAATATAGTGCTCGCTGGGGACAAAAACGGGCACATGGCAAAAAAGAAGGAAATTTACAAAACGTAAAACGAGAAATTTGTGAATATGTAGAAGGTGTTTTTAAACCTATTGCGGAAAAAATTACGGATGCCGATAGTACGATCCAAAAGATTACCGGCATGGAGTTTGATCAGTTTACTCGAACCATTTTGTTGGCTCAAGGTAGTTTTGCCGCTTTTTTACAATCCAAAGAGGACGAAAAATCGGAAATCTTAGAACAAATTACCGGTACTGCAATTTATAGCGATATTTCTATTAAAGTTCACGAACGAAAAAAAAATGAAGAGGACACTCTTCAAGAGATAATGTCGGAATTAAAAGCTATTCAATTATTTACAGAAGAGGAAAAAGAGAAGATAAAGTCAGATTTGCTCTTAGCACAAAAAGAGATCAAAGAAATTGAAGTTGATATTACTGCTTATCACCAAAAGATAAATTGGTTAAATCATATTGCTGATCTACAATTGCAACTTTCTAAGCACGAATTGACAATTGAACAACTAAATGCTGAAAAAATAGCATTCCAACCGGAAATGGAAAGACTACAGAAAGCGTTGAAAGCGTCCGAACTGGATGGAGAATTTTCTACATTAAAGGAAAATAGAAAAGAACTTTCAGAGGAACAACAAAAAATAAAAAACGAACAAGAGTTAAGCCCTGCTTTAGAGCAAACAGTAACTCGCTTGAAAAACAAAGAGGCTGACACACAAAAGTTATGGGATGAACGCAAAAAAACGCAGGAACAATTGATGCCGATTCTTAAAAAAGTTAGAGAAGTAGAGGTTCAAATCAAAGAACATACAAAACGCATCCAGCCTATAGTGGCAGAGGTCGCTCAACTTGAGAAGAGTGCTAAAGAGTGCTATGATACGCTAAATCAACAAGAAAGTAACTTAAAAACCAAACAAATACAACATTCAGAAAACGAAAAATGGGCTCAACAAAACAGTGTCTATAAAACGCTGATTGAAAATTTTACCGCTATTGAAAATCGTTGCGAATTAACTAAAACAACTTATGAACAGTATGAAAAACAGCAATATGAGTATAATAAAGCTCTCATTACACTACAAAAAAATATTGAAAATTTTAATGCCGCTTCCGCTTATTGCGAAAAACAAGCTGCAATTTTAACCGACCAAGAAAAAGAGTTGGAAAAAATTCAAGCCTGCCTTTTCAACATCTTGAATGATAAAGATTTGTCTGAATATCGAAAAGAAAAAGATACACTCTTGTCTCAAGATATGACACTGTCGGAAATGCAGAAAACAGTGGCATTGATAAGGACTACACAATCTGAAATCGAGAAGTTGAATAAAGATTTAATAGATTGTGAATCTGACATTGAAAAACTCACCGCTCAACTCAAACAGTTGAACGAAGAACAATTGCCTGCCATCAACAAACAGATAAAACTACAGGAAGAGAACATCGCATTGTCTGATAAGATCAAAAGTCTGGAAGAACAACGAAAATGCCTTGAAGATGGACAACCCTGCCCTTTGTGTGGAGCTACAGAACATCCATTTTCTCAAGGTAATATTCCTATTGTTGAGGATAAAAAACAACAACTCTGCCAACTAAAAGAAGCTCTTGAAAAGTTGTCGAAAACCATGCAGAACTACTCCCTTAAAAAAACAGCTCAAGAAATTAATCAAGTGCATTATAAAAAACTAATAGAAGACAAAACAGCAACCCTAAATGATGCAAATACTCAATTAGAAACCCATTTAAAAGAATTTCCTGAATTACAGCATGTTACAAAAGAAGCCAATTTGGATAATTTGATTTCTAAACTGCTCATTACTACAAGAGAAGAGTTTCAATCAGCAGAAAAGGTGCTCAAAAAGGCTGCTATTTATGAGGATCAAATAAAAGAATATTTGCAGAAAATCCTCCCTGATCAAAGGGGCTTGTTGGAGTCTGCTCGACAAGAATTATCTAATACAGATACTACCCAACAACTCAACGAAAATAACGTCAAAACATTGGCAGATAGAAGCAGGATATCGAAAATAGAATACGAAAAACGGTTGTCCTCAGTCAATGACGGCTTTGCAAGTTATGGAATAACAAAACAGGAGATTACTACTTTGGATGACAGCATTTTACTGCTTTCTAACTATCGTAACCAATGGATAGAAAATGAAACAACAATGAAATTGTTGGATAA
>JAITTF010000193.1 GCA_031287215.1 Bacteroidales bacterium | reverse complement strand
TTTTTCGTTTGTTGTTTCAATTGATTCTGATATTAATTCGGGATCGAACCTGAGATAGTCTAGATAATTTGCCATAACTTTCATTAACTCGTTCATTATATTTCACCACCTTTCATTTTTGGTTCTGTAAAGTGTGTTTTGATTGCTTTAAGTGCTGTTTGGTACTATGTGGTGCAAAAAAGTGTTGACATGTTGTGTTAAGTATGATAAAATAATTGTATATAAGCTCTGAGGACAATCTTAAAAATTCTCTAGTGTTCAAATGCTTTTCAATCGGGAAATGTTTTGAATAGTGTGTAAAAATACTTTTCATGTTTAGAAAATTCCTTTAAATAGGGACTTTTTAAAAAATGCTTTTGCGGATTGAATAGTGTTCTGGCTCTGAGGTTTTGAGGTTGGAGAAAGTTTTTTGCGAACTTTCCTCGGGGCTATTTTTGCGCTTATTTCGGACTTATTTAGTTTTGGGGTTTGCGGTATAAACAATTCGGGTATATTTTTTTTTGAAGGCTTCCCAATCCTCGGAAGAAATTATGTAACCTACTTCATCAGTGCTAGCTTTTAAGGCTCCGTCCCTGATCCAATTTCGAACGGTTGTTATGTGAACCTTTTCCTGTTGTGCTATTTCTCTGACTCTCATTTTCTACTTAATCCTCCCTCCGAACAACATTTTCGTTTCTGATATAACTATTTTATCACACCTGAAGAATTCTTGTCAACCCCTAAATAGTAATATGGCGTCGAATTCGACAAATCAGAAAAAAAGTTGGGTCTTTTTTACCGGCTAAATGGGATTGTAATGCGGTATACAATGATATAAATATAGAAAAAACAGAGGGGTTGACAAAAAAACATTTAAGGAAAGCGAGGTGAGTTAAATGAAAAAGACAAAAAAAAGTATAGAAGTTATTCACGTTCCACTATGCGTAGACTTTCTGGAATATTTGGTCTCGCAAGGTTACGAGGGCAAAGAATTAGTCAAGCAATTTGCAGAACAGTACGGACAAATTATGCGGGGGCTTGATAAAAAGATTCGTGATCGAGAAGAGGCTGAGAAGCGTGGAGAGGATAGCGGTTGGTTTGAGTGCGATAGGGCTGAAGATTTATGGGCGGACGAGGGAGATTGATTAAATGAGGTTACTTTATTTGCCTCCTGCGCGTAAATATTTGAAAAAAATTAAAGATAAAAGACTAAGAGACGAGTGTGGAGAGATAATTAACGCTCTTTTAGATGATCCAACTATTGGAGAACGCAAGCGCGGTGATTTAAACGAAGTGTGGACTTATAACTTCCGTTATGTCGGGACTGATTACAGGATTGCATACAGGTTTATGCTTGGAGAATTGGGAAAACTTTTAATTATAATGGTTGGGCCACATGAGAATTTCTACAATGAATTGAAGAGGTACCTTAAATAAGAACAGGAAAAGGAAAGCGAGGTGATTTGAATGAATATTGTTAACAATAATGCTATAATCAGGGATAAGGGACAAATCACTCTAACAAAGGACATTCTCGAAATCTTAGGTGTGTGCACGGGGGATAAGGTTACTTTGATTAAACAGGACAATCGGGTTATCATGATGAATCCAGCTGTTTATGCTATGAATGTACTGCAGGAAGGGATGATTGGCGAGTTCGAAAAGGCCAATATTTTCACCGACGATGATGTAATGGCTCTCGTCGAAGAAGTAAGATCAGAAATTGAAGCAAGATGAAAGTGTTATTAGATACAAATATTCTCATTTCAGCTTCGATGAATAATCAAGGCAACCCTTATCTTGCATTTTTAAAGGCAGTCACTGCTCCTAATAAATGTGTTGTTTGCACACAAAATCTTAATGAGCTTGAAAGAGTATACGCTCGCAAATTTCCTCATAAGATTAGCTTATTGGAAAAGTTTCTTAATTTTGCTTTTGAGGAAATTGATATTATTGAAATGCCTATAAGAACCCTAAAAGAAGAAATTAAAATTCGCGATATTTCCGATCGTCCTATTCTTAGAGCTGCAATTATTGCAAAAGTAGAAATTCTTGTAACTGGAGACAAGGATTTTTTAGACTCTACTGTAATAGACCCAAAGATTATGACTGCTGTTGAATTTTTGCGTTTAGCTTAAATATGTATTTGGTTTTCGGGCAGCTGTTTAACTTTCGTAATGTTAGGCAGCTATTTTTAACGCTTGATGCCATGCGATTAACTTTAGTTTTAACCATTGTGTAATCCCTCCTTCTAGCTCCATCATTTCCCTGCAGTTTGCTAGCTCAATATCATGCAGTAACTCAGGCATTAGCTTGAACTTCATTCCTTGAGGTAGCTCCCATTCCATTTTGTTTCGCCACCTTTCATTTTTGATTCTGTAAAGTGTGTTTTGATTGCTTTTAAGTGCTGTTTGGTACTATTTAGTGCAAAAAAGTGTTGACATGATAAATAGTTTGTGATAGAATGTGTATGTACAAGGCTTTTTCGATACATATAAAACGTATCTTGTTCCTGGCACAAAAATTTTGCTTAAACCAATCTACTGAGGGCGAAAATCTTTGCACAAAGGTTTTGCTTGTCTCAGCACAAAAGAAGGTATGAAAATCCTCTGTTGAGATTTGGTTTTCGAAAAGAAAGTTTGTCTAGAACTTTCCAAAATTTTTTGTTTTTGTCTGCAGCTTAATTTTTAAATTAGGCTGC
>JAITTF010000187.1 GCA_031287215.1 Bacteroidales bacterium | reverse complement strand
CACCCCTAAATCAGCTTTTGCAGGGAAATAATAGTGGATAGCCGCATTCTTGATATTTAGTTTTTTCGAGATGTCGGCATAGCTAAAAGCATTATAGCCAATAGACTTTATCAGTTCATTCGCAATACTTATTATTTCACTTCGGGTATCGTTCATGCTGCAAATATAATCATTTTACTTAGTAGTAAGTATATTTTTCGGGGAAATTTGTTTTGGAACGAAAAAAGAGTAGTATATTTGCAAGTGAAAAGAGTTATTTGAAACGATGCAAACCAAAGCGGACGAAAGAATTTCACTCGTTTCTAAAGTATTACCTATTCGGGTTTCTTATACAGCTAAGTTGCTGATTTCAGGACAGATAATTTTGAATGTTATCATAGTCGAGAAGCTATGTCTTTTATGATGAGTAATTCAACAAAAAGCAAGCAAACTCAAAACGACACAGGTGACACGTAATCGGTTTAGAATAAGCAGATTTGATTGAATTTGCCATTTTGCAAAAATGCAGAATCGGACAAAAAATCACAGTGTTTCAGTTACCAAACCGTTAGCCGGTTGTTACCGGAAAACGGATAGGTAACGGAGCCTGAATAAGAGTAATCAAATCGGCGGCTTTCACGCTGACTACCAACTTTTTGCATAACAAAGAACGCTTATATAAAGGATAACTTTGCCCACAAAATTATAAGCGTATGAAAGTAGAAAAATTCAAGGTGTTGTTCTACCCAAAAGAGAATATATTGATTGTAATCCCTGTATTAACAGAGTGTTAGCCGGATCTTGAGAAGGTTGTGGTAACGATTTGGCAACCGTTCTTATTTCAGCGTTTTGCTATGCATTCCCTCAAATAACTCACTACAAATCTACGGTTTTTCTTTCTCTCCCACAACACATTTTTTCCTTTTTTCAATTGATATACATTTTATTCATGCAGGCGTTAGATAAGACAACACTTTTTAGAAATTTACTCTTTCGGCACGAAAGGAAGAAATTTCTAAAAACCGCTTGCGGCTTGGTGTTGGCGTTCTATCGCCGGGATGTACCTTTGTATTGAAATTGAATAAAAACTATTATATAATACTTTTTTCCATTTCAAAAACTATTTCTTTAATGCAAACATTTTTAGATAGCCCCAACAAATATCTAATGGTATCTAATAAATCTTGAGGTTGTACCATTTCTTCATCCTTAAAGGGTGTTCCGGCTTTTTTTGCCATTTCAGTATTAACCCAACCGGGACATAACGAAGTAAGTCGTATTCCCAATGGTGCTAATTCACGATACAATGACTCTGTTAATCCCAATAGAGCAAATTTAGTTGAACCATAAATTCCTCCACCTGCAAATCCATATTTTGCAGCACGAGATATTATGGTAAAAATGTATCCACTTTTTTGCTGTCTCATGATCTCTGTTACTGTTTGTAAAATAGTATATTGGGCTATAATGTTTATATCTACTATTTTTTTGAAATTTTCAACAGGCTCATTTAGAGATCCATCCATAAACATAGCGGCAGAATTTACAAGTATATCAATTTTACC
This sequence comes from Bacteroidales bacterium, assembly GCA_031287215.1. Classification (GTDB taxonomy): domain Bacteria; phylum Bacteroidota; class Bacteroidia; order Bacteroidales; family WCHB1-69; genus JAGVVH01. The sequence goes on along the minus strand of JAITTF010000187.1, from coordinate 1,338 downwards.
ATATTCTATGTTTATTCTCTTTATTTCCCTATCAACATTCTCATAATCGGTTATATCCAGAGGTAATGCAATTGGTTCGGATACATCATTGTCCAAATTTCTAATATTTTCACATACTTTATCTAAATTTGATTTATTACGTGCTATCAATACAACTTGATAACCATCTTCTGCTAAGCCAATGGATATTTTAGCTCCAATACCTTGACTCGCACCTGTTACAATTGCTAATCCCTTTTCAGTTTTCATAATTATTTTTTATTATTTAACCAATTACAAACAAATATTTGTTTTTCATAATTATCACAAAATGCTTCTTCGTCAAAACTTCCGAATTTATGTATAATAACGTGAGTTCGACATAAGAAAAAAGGGAAAAAGTTAGCACAGTTTCATAGATTTAGTTATCTTTATAGTGTTGAATTACAAAGAAATAACGAATCAAACGAACCATGCTAACAGTCAACGAAGTTACGGAAATTTTCTATTTAAGCGATGAATTTTCAAGAGAATTTGATATGACCTTCAAAAAATACCTTTTGAGTGAAGATACGTGTAAAAGGCATAGAAATAAGTCTAACCGTTTGTCTGACAGTGAGGTTATGACTATATTAATAGCCTTTCACTTAAGCGGGATGCGTAATCTGAAGCACTATTACCTGTTCTATGTCTGTAAGCATATGAAAGAGGAGTTCCCTTCGCTGGTTTCTTATAACCGGTTTGTAGAACTTCAACAAAGGGTCGCTCTGCCTTTAGTCCTGTTCTTGAAAACCTGTCGCATGGGAACTTGCACGGGGATTAGCTTTATTGATTCCACAGCCTTAAAAGTCTGCCATATCAAACGGGGGCATCAAAACAGCGTGTTTGAAGGAACCGCAACAAAAGGCAAAAGCACCTTGGGATGGTTCTTTGGATTCAAGTTACATATCATCATTAATGACAGGGGCGAAATCATCAGTTTTGTAATTACCCAAGGGAATGTGGATGACCGACAGCCTTTGTCTATGGAAAGCTTTATTCGCAATGTTACCGGAAAACTCTATGCCGACAGAGGGTATATCTCTCAAAAGTTGACAGAAATATTGTTTGTGGATGGGATTCACTTTGTCGCCAAAATGAGAAATAATCTGAATGGAGGCGAATTACCTCTGCAAGACAGGTTAATGCTCCGTAAAAGAGCCGTGATTGAATCTGTTAATGACGAACTGAAAAACATCTGTCAAATTGGACACACAAGGCATAGATGTTTTACTAATTTTATTACAAACCTGATAGCGGGGCTTTTGGCTTACAGTTTCTTGCCGAAGAAACCGTCTATTAGAGTAGATTTTATTGACG
>JAITTF010000157.1 GCA_031287215.1 Bacteroidales bacterium | reverse complement strand
TATACTTAAAAAGTTATTGATTTGTCAAGCGCTTCAAAAAAACGAGACTTTACAAAAAGGCCTCTAAGACGGTATAATAAAGGGGTAAAGAACACAAAAAATAGTTGTTCTGTGTGAGAAAAGTAATATGATAATTATACATTTTTTGGATGGTGTGAAATGAAAACAGAGCAACTTAGCTTTAGAGGGTTCGCTTCCTGTGATCTTTCCATATATGCCTCTCGGATATATCGGAGAGACGGCACGTTGATTCTCTCGCCCGAGGAAAAAGGGGAAATTGCGCAATATTACATGGACGGACATAATTACAAGGACGTAAAGAAAAAGTTCCATCTTAACTCCCGAACAGTGCGTAGTATCTTGGGGAAAAATCCCCAAACACGTGAACGCATTGCGTCAAAACTTTGCAGACAGTGCCCGCCGGAGAAAGAAGTAAGCGTACTTTTCAGGAAATATTTTCTCAGGCAGAAAGAAGGAAAAATAAAACGCGAAGAAGGTATACACAGGAGCACCATATACAGAATAATGCATCGGAATAAGGAGGTCATTAAGATTTTTACAGACGCAAGAAGACAATTAGCAGAGGCACTTGCAAACGCGGCCTTGGAAAGTCAAGAAAAGATAATAAACATATTTAGAGCGTATTTGCACGAATTAGGTGATAAAGAGAAAATCAAAGATACTACGGCGGTACAAGCTATGGCAGTAATAAAAAATTTAATAGAGACTTTCTGTAAAATAGATGATCTTTCACCCTCTGAAGTTAATAGAGAGGCACAAGAAAGACTAATTAACTGCATATCAGACGCAATGAGAGGTTCTGATAAAGACCCTGCCAATGCGCAAGCAAGCTAGGGCAGGTGTAAAAACTGTGATTAGGCACGCGAATAGAGGCAGGTTGCTTGAAGAAATTGTTGAATTGACTAATCAGGCCTATAAATCAAGAAACATCGCATACATAAATAAACAGCCCACTCCATTGAAAGTTGTAGGCGGCAAGGAAATATATCATTCAAAAGCAGGATTGGATTTTGCAGGTGTTGTGCAAGGTGGACGGCACATTGCCTTCGACTGCAAAACAACACGAAATTCCACGAGCTTTCCCTTGGGCAATGTAAAGGAGCACCAAATAGAACAAATACGCACTATCCACCTCATGGGTGGCCTATCTTTTCTCTTAGTTTATTGGGAGAAAATAGATAAAATGTTCGTAGTACCTGCTCAGATGGTCCTTTGCTTCTGGGACAACGCTTTAACCGGTGGAAAGAAGTCCATCCCATACAGTGAGTTCGCAAAGACATTGAGTCCTGTGGGAAGCACAAAAGGGATTATATTGGATTACCTGTCGAAGCTTATTTCCAATTAACTCAAGCTTGAGGAACCTTCTTCAAAAACGAAAAATCCTCCCCGCAGTGATGCGAGAAGGAGTAATTCGTTTTATGAAAAGCAATACAATCATTATACCACAAAATACCACAAGCGATTAACTTTACTTTGAGTTTGACAGTAGAGGTATGAAAAGGTACAATGTATAACAAGATATAACAAGATATAACTAGGGGTGACGAATTGGAAAAAGTAGTGCTCAGTGCTTCTGATGATATATTAAATCCGTGCCTAGACCCAGTTTTTAAAGCCCTCTTCACCAAAAACACACCTGCTGCGCAGTTTTCTTTAAAAGCGTTTCTATCAGCGGTTTTAGAAAGAAAGATAACAGATGCTACGGTTATACAAAATGAGCCAGCAGTTGAAGACGCGAGGGAGAAACAAATAAGGTTTGACGTGGCGTGCAAGTTCAACACAGGCGAATTAGTTGACATCGAGATGAATATAAGTGCCGATACCTGTGAACCTAAGAGGTTGGAATATTATACCTCTAGATTGTTGTTAAGCCAAGGGATAAAAGGTTTAGAATACAAAGAGCTGAAGAACACATACCAAATAGTGCTTGTAATAAACGGTAGACTTTGTGATGACAACCACTTTCTACATCATTTTGACTACAGCGACAGGGAGTTGGATATTTCATTACAGGGCGGAACGAAGATAATAACAATGGAAGCGTCTAAGTTGGAGGAAAAGCCTGTCTTGGAAGAGACATCAATTGAGAGATGGCTAATGTGGTTCAAATACGCGGTGGACAAGAACAAAAGGGATGTAGTAAACAAAATAATCGAGTCAGAGGAGGGAATTAAAATGGCAACAAAGACATTGTTGTCCTTTAGTAAAGATGAGGTAGAATACTTCAACAAATGGGAAATAGAGAAATCGGAACAGGCAGTGGCTCTATATGAGAGAAGCTTGGAGGTTGCCGAGGAAAGGGGTGTGAAGCAGGGCATAGAGGTAGGTATAGAGCAGGTTGCAAAAAACATGTTAAGTGCTGGTGTTGACATCAACATTATTTCCAAGACTACCGGCCTGCCCGTGGAAAAAATTCAGCAACTTTAAAAATAAAGTGTGATATAATGTGAGATGAAGTACAAACAAGCCCTGCAGTCCTCCGATCAATCTTGCTCACTTTTGTTGATTAGGAGGGCTGTTCTTGTTGAGTCATGTAGCACAATACGTGTAGTGGAATAGGCCTTTTTAGCCATAATACGCGTTAAAGTTTAATTTAACGCGTATTTGTATATCCTCGATTGTTCCTATCACAAAGCCATTAACTCCACTTCCTCAATTCCCTAAAACGCAATTAATGACGGTTTTCTCATTCTCCGTCATTATCACGAATATTTTAATCACACAATCTGTGCTTATTTGAGAGCGTCCTGCATTCTGTTTTTAGAAACTAAAAAATCCCAGTCATATGAAAACATACGACTGGGACTATTTTAAAGGGTAGGTTGCAGGCAACGATTATATCGCTCCAAATGGTCCAGGGTATCCACTTGCTTGTAATTCCTTAGAAGTTTCTACATATTGTTTATATCCCTCTAGAACACTTCCTAATTTGTGAAATTTCTTCCCCTCAAACGCTATTGTCCCGTTAGATGACCAAAATAACTTCTTATTATTTTCATCTTTCAATATGAATCCTCCCATGTACGTACCTAGGTTAACTGAATATATCTTCACTTTATCATTAAAAGTGAAATCCTCATCGGCGGGAGCTTGACCTTCTTTTCCTGCCATGTCCTCGAATTCCGCATCATACCCACTACCGAACCCAATATTCAGTATCTTAACTTCAAACTTTATTCCTGTAGGTAATGTAGCTAATCCCATTTTCTCCTCTACATTGTCAACAGAAGTCTTAAAGGTGACCGTAGCGGATAAAATTCCATCCTTAGACTCTGGGATGTCACAAGTTGGAATAGCATTCATCTTTGCAGGAATATTTAAATTTACAGATAGTTGTGCTCCTTCTTTCAAAATTGATTTCATGTCACCATTCGCGGGCGTTCCAGAATCTACACAACTGTAATTTGCAACTATCTTACTGTCCCAACCTTCTACCCCCGAATACTTTTTATCCGGTCCTATTTTAGTTGCTATTTGGGAAACTACCCAGCTGTCCTTATTTAGATAGACACTTTTCTGTGCATCGGGATGTAAACACTGACCTACCATACTCATACTTCCTAAAAGACCAACCGCTAACGTTGTCACCATAAATTTCTTCCTCATAACAAATCATCCTTTCTTTTCCCTATTAATATGTAAATGTAATATATTGATACATATCCCAGTTCATTGGACCCGTATTATTTCCAACATTTCCGGAATTTATATCCCAACGAGGAGTTGAGTCATTTCCATTGTAAATTGTGAAATAAAATCCCCAGGGGTTATAAATGTCAACGGTATTGCAAGGGCCGCCTTCTGCATCTAGCGCACCGGTTAGATTTTGCCCATTTGCCTGATAGGCAACACATGCATGGGAACAATTAGTATTCTTCGGATCTCTGAATAATACTATAACCATACGATGAGCAGCAATTTCTCTGGCAATGGCATGGACATCACTACCATAAGTTTCCGGCGTCACATTGTGAAGCTCACATGCTAATCCAGACATATGGGTAATTTCGTTCAAAACTGCTTCATTTGTCACAGGGTACACAACATTTTTAATGTCTGCCAGTACATCCCAAAATAGTTGCAAATTAGCTATGGGGAGAACTCCCAATAAACCATTAAAAAACGCGATTCTACTTGCATTAGTCGCTGAAGTATCATTTACCAAATTCGCTACAGCTGGCATCTGCGTTTGAAATAGCCCATTTGTTACATCTCTAAAAGCCGTCTTATGTAGACCATCAAAATCACTAAGAACTTTAACTGATGTAGTTGTCTTATTTTGCAAAAAAAGGTTTCTCATAACAGATTCTTCAATATCCCATCTATTAGGGGTTTGTGCATGAACAGTGGCAAGTCCTGGAGCTGCCAAGGTCAAAGGAACGACAGGAACGACAGGATTTGCAGGATCTGCAGGAACCATCGCTTGAAACACTTGGGCATGAGCATTCAAATTATCAGGAAGTGCTAGTACTCCGTCAGCAGAATGGGTTTTATTCACATCTCTAAGCACTATTTTAAGACAGGTAACCATACACCAGGGATAACCTGTCCTCTGTCGTGCGAACCCACTAGCATCACTTGCCGGATTGTAAGTTGTATTTACCACACCAAAGGATATATTACTAAAAATCGACAGACTAGTTACGGCACATATGAGTATAGATAAAAACCGTTTCTTTCTTACTTTCACTGCATCGCTCCATCCTTACCAATTAAATGATTTGTCTTCATCCCAGTTTCTCATCCTTCGACGGTGAAAAAATGGTTTCTTGGTTTCTTCTACGAAATATGTAAGATGTTGAAGAATGTTTTTCCAGAAAATCTTCCAAGTCAGCAGGATCGATAAAGAACCCTATCGAATCTATACTGGTTCTTAAAAGCCCCTTGTGTATCCAATTTCCGACTGTTTGCTCACTTACCTTTTCCCGCTTTGCTATTTCAGGAACCCTCAAAACTTACAATCCCCCTCCCCTATTGTCTTCCACTCTTCTCTCTCATCAAAATAAATATAACATGTAAAAACTTTTTTGTCAAACGCTAAATAGCAATATCACGTCTAATTCGACATGGAGAAAGAAAATAACATGGTTGACTTAGCAGATATCTTAGGGCAGCAGCTTAGAGACAATATAGAGCACAAGAAAATAGCAAGTGGCTTTTCGGCTACTCGATACTTTCTCATCCGGCCTTAATTGATTTCAGTCGGCAGCTTTTAGAGGTACTACCGCAAGTGTTTTACCCATTGGAGCTAAAATCTTTATCATTGTGGATAATTGAGGGTCTTTTGTTTCTGCTCATTTTGTTTCAACCTTCCCGCTCCGTTGATGGTGGCTAATCATTCTCTTTTCAAGTCCACTATTCAAGTCCACTATAGCAAGGCTCTTTCCCAGTGGGGCTAATACCTTTATAACGGTGCTAAGGTTCGGGGTTGAGCTTCCCTTCTCCATTCTCGCTATAATTGGTTGTCTTACCCCGCTAAGTTCCTCTAGCTTCTTTTGACTTATGCCTTTATCTTGTCGGGCTTTGATAAGCTCACCTATAAGGGCTACTCTAATGTTGCTCTGCGCTATCTCTTCGGGAGCAAAAATCTCAGCTTCTACTTCTTCCCAGCTATGTCCAATAGGGCTAGTGTTCGATTTGTTCATCGTTGTTTGCTCCTCTCTCTCAAGTCGGTTAATTCTCTCTTCGCCTGTTCGATTTCTTTTGTCGGGGTCTTTTGCGTTTTCTTCATGAAATGGTGTAGCAGTACAAAACCACCATTAACCCAACCAGCAAATAAAATTCTATTCCTTAAGGGTCTAAGTTCCCATATATCACCATCAATGTGTTTTATATATGGCTCTCCAGCTGATTTCCCATTAGCTCTCAATATTTTAATATAGTCTTGTATCTTGTGCAGCTTTATGTGACTGTTTTTATCATGTTTACTTTTCAACTCACGCATATATTCAAGCACAGGCTCTTTGCCGTTTTTGTCTCTGTAAAAATGTATTTCGTGCAAGTTAGCCCTCCCCCTGTCTAATTATCATTATACTTAAAAAGTTATTGAATTGTCAAGTTCTTCTTTTGTCGCGTAATCTCGGCAAAACTTTGACAGTATCAGTTTATAAGCGTATTATTATTAGGACCAAAGTAATATTTATGCAACCCGAATATTCAACCTGTGAAAGGGGGCTATTAGCTTTAGATAGAGATTTCAGCAGATAGCGATAGGTAATCCTTTGAAGTAATCTCCGGATTTTCCCCCGCTCCACACCGTGCGTGCGACTTTCACCGCACACGG
>JAITTF010000153.1 GCA_031287215.1 Bacteroidales bacterium | reverse complement strand
AGATTTTTCTCATAACATTCTTCAATACTCAAAGTGGGTTTTTGTGCGTTTTTCGCCGCTTGGCTACAACCCAACAAGGCGATTGCGCTTAACATGATTACTGCTTTTTTCATTGTGATATTCCTTTTCGTATGGATAATTATTCAATTTTTTAAATTCGCCTGTCTGTGCATTGATTCCGTATAATTTTGGTTCCCCTTTAAGTTTTTCTTCGAATATGTAGTATCCATTTTCACAGAAAAGAAAAGGAACTGAATAATCGGATAGATGTTTTATGTATATTTCACGGGCATCGTCAAATTTCACAATAGCATTTTTTTCAAATTCCTTAAATTGAGGCGTATACTGGTATATTTTCAAGTTCTTCTTTTCCGTGCTGTTAAATCCTTCGTGTTTAATAAGTGTTCCTCTATTATTATATTCACGACCGTTTACAACACATTGTTCTGAAAATCTGCAATCTGAACTTCCCAAATACCCGAACATTCCATAATGCAGATAGGCATAATGATGATAGTCCGAAATATAATAATATAAACCGCCTTGGGTTATTACCACAATGGTATCTGTTTTCAAAAAATAATCGTATGGAATTTTCATTGTTTTATAAGCTCCGTCCTCGTAAGTAAATTCGGTTCTGAAAAGAGTGTCGTTGATCAATTGTCCATTTCTAAGAATTTGAAAACGGATACTGTCAATCTCTTCATCATAGAAATCTATCAAAGTGATTTCCGGCTGTTCCGTAACATATGGAATGGTGTCACATATTGCTGATTGCTCTACGCGGTCTTTTTCCGCTTTTTTTATTTTGCCATCACACGAAAGTAGGGTAAGAACGCTTAATATGATTACTGCTTTTTTCATTGGTATATTCATTTTTTATTCATTAAATATTCGGCGCAAAATTACTTATTTTTTTGAAATTGCTCATTTTTTGTTGAACATCATCGGCGGCGTTTCGGGCTTATTTTTTATTTGTTCAATAATTTATCAAAATCAGGTTCATCAAAATCAAATTCATTTGTTCTCATTTCTGCGCAATAATTCACAATGATTGGTAAATTTTTTATTTTATCGGCAGAAATCATTAAGTAAAAGCGCTTTTCTTCTTCTCCAAAACGGTAATACGAATCCTCAAATACAGCAATTCCGTTCTTATTATCTATAATATGAATAATAAGCGTTCTGTTTTGCGCGTATGCTCCTGTCAATTTAAACTGGAACGTTTTGTCGTCTGTTTGCGTAAAATCAATGATTTTATTTGCAACTGGACCTTCTACCACCTTATCAATAAATGCCGTATCGGTAATATTGACCATCAAATGGGGACTAAATTCAGAAGGTTTATAGGTATAAAAATTTCCTTTATATTGATAAAGGATAATCCATCGCAAAGGCAATCCTGTAATTTTTCTTTTGGTCAACGCAATTTTCTTTTCCCGTAAATTCTCCACAGACCAGTTATAGTGGGACTGGTGATATTCATTCATGTTGAAATCCGAAATTTGGTCATAAAACCGTGACTTTTTATTGGTATCAATAAAAACGGCATGATACCATGGCTTCCCATCACCATTTGGATAATATTTTTCCAGTAAAAAGACGGTATCGTTTCTTACGGTCTGTCCAAATGCCTTGTACGACTGCATACAGGATAATGTGATTATGCTTAAAATGATTACTGCTTTTTTCATTGTGATTTTATTTATTATTTTTGTTTAAAAACATTTGCTTCCAATTTTTGTCAAAAAATACCCGCCGATAACGCATAACAGATTGTATGGAAATGCGAAGGCTATAACAATCCATCCAGAAAAAAGACCCTCAAAAATACCTTTTGTTAATAGAATATATACCCAAGTGTCGGGAAAATATCCTCTACGCATATCAAGATAATATGTTAAAATGCCGCCAAACGGCGAACTCGCCAAAATAGTGAATAGAATAATAAGAGACAGCCACCCTGTTTGTCCCGCTATGTTGCTTTTTGCAAATTTGTTTGAAAAAAGCGCAGCAAACAGCGCGTAAAAAACGCTGACTATAAAAATATAGTAGAAGGGATAATCATTCGGGTAACTTCCGCATATCCACGTGAAAAAGATGTCACCGCCAAGCGGGGCTAATCCGAAATTATCGGTTCGCTCGAGAAGAATATACAAAATCGCCCCTGATACAAAACTTGTAACGCAATAAAAAATCAGTTGCTTCGTTTTTATTGCGCCCGTTATTAAAATTGAATTACTCATTTTTTTACTTTTATGCCCTTTCGGGCGATTATCATCTTTATTTACCAAACCGCAAAATTACACTTTTTCGGGGAATGTCCGAACCGTGATTTTATTAAGATTTTCAGGATTGGCAGGATTAATCCTGTCAATCTTATCAATCCTGTGAAAATCGTGGTTCAAGACAATGGCACGCAGATAACGCAGATTTAAGGGATTTGCGCAGATTTTTATATATCATGTTCTTTTAAATATTTATCCAGTTTTATCAACTGCCCTTTTGAAATCAAATCTTCGGGATTTTCTTCCATATATGTTTTCAGTAAGGTTTCATAATTCGGGTCATTCAGCGTTTTTGCAATAATCAAAGCATTAATACACCGATTAGAATTTTTGATTATGGAAAAGTACGAGAAAATGTTTTTGGGGTCCTTTTCGGGATAATTGATTGTTTGATTCAAAAATTCCAAAGAATTTAATTTTTCAAAATACGGTAAAACTTCGTTCTCAATAAGCGGCAGCAATTTTTCGAGTTCTTTTTTTAGTACAGAATATGAGATTGCTTCAATACGTTTTTTGGTCAAATTTTTGTAACAGACATAAATCGTAGTGTGTTCTTTATAATTGTTTATAAAGTTAAATCCACATTCAAAGTTAATTGCAGTTATGATTTTTTGCATTCCATCAATTCTCTTGCTAAATGCGAAGTCAAATTCGTAATGTAAATAATCATAAGAACCAATCCCAATTTCATCGCAGCCTGTTTGGGTTTTTCTGACAAATGCTTTTTTTGATTTTTGATATTGAAAACCATGTTTTTCCAATAACGGAGACAAAAATTCAACGATTACATTTCGGACTTCATCTTCCGAAACATATCGTCCATCCTTGTGTTTAGTTCCTACAGGCACAAAACTCCGTTTGTTTGCATACCATTTTTCCTCTTTTTCACCCAACAAATTTTGTTTGATTTTATTTACAATACTCATTGCTTTCCTGTTTTTATGCCCTTCTCAGAGCGGTTATTTGTTTTCTCTTTACTCATCTCTGTATTTTTTAACTTTTGTCTGAACCGTGATTTAATTAAGATTTTCAGGATTGGCAGGATTAATCCTGTAAATCTTATCAATCTTGTGAAAATCGTGGTTCAAACATTTTGCACGCAGATAACGCGGATTTTAAAAATGATTTATGGAAACATTTTCTAAATTGACACAATAAGCCGCAAATTTTAGTTCATCGTTTATGTCTTTGTCCCAACCATCAGCCTCGTTTACAGAAACAATTATCCCTGAAGTTGGTACATTTATTCTTTTTTCCGTATCCAATTTATAAGTCTGATGAATAGAT
>JAITTF010000147.1 GCA_031287215.1 Bacteroidales bacterium | reverse complement strand
ACAGGCAAAGTCATTCACACCCAACCCCTCGCAGGTGCACAGGGGCAATGGCTTTGGGATACCCGCACGGTACCCTCCGGCAGTTATGTTTATGCTGTTTATCAGAATAATACGATGTTGGAGTCGGGGAAGTTGATTGTGAGATAATTTTTGCAGAAGAGCAGAATGGAATAACAGGAAAAGGCTGTCTTTATGGGGCAGCCTTTCTGCTTTTCAGTTTTTCTGCTTTTCAACTTATGAGTGCTCATCAAAATTAAATGAACTCAATAAAGCAACCTCTTTCTAAGAGAGATCTTAACAACGCAATGCTAAAACATAGGCACTTCAATGAGCAAAATACGGGCATTTTCTGAAAGAGAGGTAATGTGTACTGAGGAGGTATCCCACAATCCTAATGCATCTCGATGTAATAATTTTTGACCTTCTACCTCAAATTCTCCTTCTACTACCATGGCAAAAAGACCATCTCCTTCACTTTTGAAGGCATAATCAAAAGTATGATTTTTATCAAAAGTGCCCATATTAAACCAAGCATTCTGATGAATCCAAAGCCCTTCATCATTAGGGTCAGGAGAAACAATTTGCATTAATTTGTTTTTATTTCCTTCAAAACCAAATTGTTGCTGTCCATAACGAGGTTCTACATTATCTTCATTTGGGAACACCCAAATCTGGAAAAAGTTGAGAGGAAGGGTAGCATCAGCATTGAATTCGCTGTGAGTAACTCCTGTTCCGGCACTCATGACCTGTACTTCTCCCGAACGGATTACGCTACCGTTGCCCATACTGTCCTTGTGTTCAAGGGCACCATATAAGGGAATAGAGACAATCTCCATATTGTCATGCGGATGAGTGCCAAAACCCTCTCCACCGATTACAATATCGTCATTTACAACACGTAATGCTCCAAATTGTATTCTGTCAGGATTATAATAACGAGCAAAACTGAATGTGTGGTGTGTATCCAGCCAACCATGATCGGCATGACCTCTTGATTCTGCTTTAAACAATTCTGTTTTCATAATAATAAACTTTTTTGTTTTGTATAATTATTAATTACGATTTACTTGAGGGTACAAAAGTACAAAAACTTTTTAATAATAGCACAGACAAAAATGGTAAAACAAAATGAATTGACATGAAATCATTCTACATGAGGACAAACTTACAAAAACAACTTCAGATCCTCTTCTACCGTTCCAATCCCTGCTATACCAAAATTATCTATCAGTACTTTAGTAACGTTTGGTGATAAGAATGCCGGCAATGTTGGTCCTAAATGGATATTCTTGACTCCCAGAGATAACAAAGCAAGCAATACAATGACCGCTTTTTGCTCGTACCAAGCGATATTGTACACGATGGGCAAATCGTTAATATCCTCCAATCCAAATACTTCTTTCAATTTGAGAGCAATAAGAGCTAAAGAGTAACTGTCGTTGCATTGTCCGGCATCTAAAACTCGTGGAATGCCTCCGATATTGCCTAAAGGTAATTTGTTGTAACGATATTTAGCGCAACCGGCTGTAAGAATGACTGTATCTTGAGGTAATTTTTCGGCAAATTCGGTGTAATAATTCCTGTTTTTCATGCGTCCATCGCAGCCTGCCATGACAAAGAATTTTTTGATAGCACCTGATTTAACAGCATCAACTACTTGAGTAGCCAAAGCAAATACTTGTTCATGCGCAAATCCACCGACAATTTCTCCCTTTTCTATTTCCGTGGGTGCTTTACAACGTTTAGCATGCGCTATAAGGGCAGAAAAATCTTTCTGTTTTCCCTCTTTGCCATCAATATGTGGAAACCCGGGAAACCCGGTAGTACCGGTAGTATAAACTCTATCAGCATATTTGGCATTAGCTTTAGGAGGAACGATACAGTTGGTGGTAAATAAAATAGGACCATTAAAAGTCTCAAAATCTTCATTTTGTTTCCACCATGCACTACCATAATTTCCCACAAAATGGCTATATTTCTTAAAAACAGGATAATAATGTGCAGGGAGCATTTCACCGTGTGTATAAACATCTACGCCGGTACCTTCGGTTTGAGCTAACAACTCTTGCAGATAGCGTAGATCGTGTCCTGAAATCAGAATAGCCGGATTTTGTCGTACCCCGATATTAACCTTAGTAATTTCGGGATGACCATAAGCTTTAGTATTGGCTTGATCCAATAATGCCATCACTTTTACACCCATATTTCCGCATTTTAGCACCCAAGAGATTAAGTCTGCAACTGAAAGCGCATCATTGGTAATAGCTACTAATGCTTCCTGCATAAAAGAGTGCAGTTCAGGGTCTTCATAACCAAGATTATATGCATGTTCCGCATACGCTGCGATTCCTTTGACTCCATAAATCAACAACTCTCGCAAGGAATGAATATCCTCATCTACGTTAATAGTTGATGTTATGGAAGGACGATTCGCCTGTCCTTTCAGTTTGTCGCTCAACTGACTGTGCAACTTTTTTGCCTCTTCAATCTGTTGTTCAAAACGTTTTTCATCAAAATTAACGTTCGTAATAGTCATAAATAGACCATTGACTATAAATTGATTAATTTCCGGAAATTCTTCTCCATTTTTGCGCAGAAGAACGGTAAGTTTAGAAAGTTCTTTAATTTGGGAAATCAACAAATCTTGTAAATTTGCCAGCTTATCGGTCTTACCGCAAACTCCTTTAAGTGTACAGCCTTTCCCTTGAGCTGCTTCTTGACATTGGTAACAAAACATTTTCGTATAGATTTTAAATTATGCAGCAAAAATAGTGCTTCTCTTTTCAAAAAAGTGTAACATTCGTTACAAGTTGAAAAAAAATTGTACTTTTGTTGCTTAAATTAATACTTCAAATAGTATGGATACAGACGCTCTCTTCTCATGCCCACTCTGCTGCCATATTTTGCCTGATGAACGTACCATTTTTATTCAGGATGCCAAACCTAAAACTAAATTTTTCAAAAAAGGAGCATTAGTGGCAGTTCAGGGAGATCCCGTTGATGCATTGTATGTGCTTACCAAAGGGAGTGTCAAAACGGAAATGATCTCCGAAGCAGGCAACTCTTTACCTATAGAAACCATTACTGCCCCACAACTCTTGGCTCCGGCTTTTCTATTAGCAGAAGAACATTTCTTCCCTGTAGATGTTATTGCAATTGAAGATAGTGAAGTAGTGCTCATTTCCAAAAGCATGATCATCAAACAACTCTCTTGTAATGAGGCTTTTTTGCATGCCTATATGAAACTCAATTCCAACAGGATGCACTTCATTACCGAACGGTTAAAACTATTTTCTATCAAGACTATCAAAGGAAAATTAGCTCAATATATGCTGGAAAGAAGCAAAAATAGACACTTTGTCATGGATAAAAATCAGACGCAATTAGCAGAATATTTTGGTGTTGCTCGTCCTTCACTATCCAGAAGCCTGTCGGAAATGATTGACGACAAGGTTATTATACTAAACAATAAAGACGGGGAGATCTTAAACTTAGATGCTTTAAAAGAGTATATGCTTCAATGAAATATCCTTTTTTAATGTTATTGGATTTCTATTTTATGTCGGAATTTGTTTTTGTTGACATTAATAACCTAACTTTCCCCTCTATTTTATACACCACAATCTAAACTTTTTAAGATAGCTAATTGATTTTTAGTAAGCGTTATATTTTTCTTCCAAGCAACCTCTTCTTTCGTAGAAACC
>JAITTF010000133.1 GCA_031287215.1 Bacteroidales bacterium | reverse complement strand
CCAGTGGTTTGTCGTCATCATGATCATAAACAATAATAAAACCGTTGTTACTAAACATTTTTTTCATCTTATCAGCTCGCTTTCCGTATATGGCTACGTCATCAAGGAAATTATATTTTCCTTCGTTACATGCTTTTAAAATGGCTGCTAATGCATATTGTGCAGAATGTGAAGTTCCTGAACTAATTGCATAAACAGCACCATAAATGATCGCTTTTCCTAATAAAGGAGTCCCGAAGTAAGGTACTAAATCAGGATATTGACGCTGATACAACTTGTCGGACAACACTAACATCGAAATACGTTCTCCTGCATAACTAAAGGCTTTAGAACTTGATATCATCAAAGCATAATTGTCGGTATATTTACCAACAGAGGGTTGATAAGGAGGCATGCCGGGAGTGGAAATATTGTTGCGAAAATCCATACCAAAATAGGCTAAGTCTTCGAGCACGATCACGTCATATTTATTGGTTAATTCACCAATAATTTGCAACTCTTTTTCGGTCAAACACACCCAAGAAGGGTTGTTGGGGTTAGAATAGACGATAGTATGAATATCGCCCACTTTGAGGTATGATTCTAATTTTTCTTTTAATTTTTCTTGACGAAAATTAAATATGTCAAAAGTTTTAAATTTTAGTCCTAATACACGGTGTTGTTGTTTTTGGACTGGAAAGCCGGGGTCAATAAAGAGGGTCGTATCTTTTTTCTTATCAGTTCTTACAAAGGTCATAAAAGCAGCCATACCGCCCATCATAGAACCAACCGTAGGAATACATCCTTCAGCAGAAACGTCAAGGTCAATAAAATTCTTGACAAATTTTTTCATCTCCGATTTAAGTTCCTGAATACCATCAATATCGGGATAAAGGTAAGCGATTCCATTTTTTAGAGCTTTAATTTGAGCATCTACACCAATTTGACAAGGAGGTAAGCCGGGTACTCCCATCTCCATTCTTATAAACTCTTCACCACTTGTAGTTTCTATTTGGTTTATCAATTTTTTGATTTCTCTGATAGAGGCGGTTTCTAATCGTGTAATGCCACTCTCAGCAAAAATTTTATCAACGATAGTTGATGAAATTGGGGTCTTTTTCATATCAATAATTTTATTATTAACAATTTATATCAAATAGAATAATTCTGCAAATGTACAAAAAAATAACGAAATAAAAAAAGCACTCTTTCTTCAGATATTATGCTCAGCACTAACAAATATATTGTGATGCCATAAGAAATAAAGCTATCTTCTCTGCTATCACCACTTTTCTTGTAGTTACTTCATTTATCTGTTTGAACTGTTACAACAACCAAACCATTAAAGTTTATTCATTATTAGGATTAGTTATTCTCCTATATTTTCGCAATATTTACGATCACCTCTACCGCTTTTTCCATAGATTCGAGGGAAACGTATTCGTATTTCCCGTGAAAATTATGCCCGCCGGCAAAGATATTGGGGCAAGGGAGCCCTTTGAATGAGAGATTAGCACCATCAGTACCGCCTCTAATCGGCACTACTATCGGCTTAACATCAGCTTCTTTCATGGCTTGAAGGACTCTTTCTACAACATAAAAAACAGGCTCTACTTTCTCTTTCATGTTGTAATACTGATCTTTGATTTCACAAGTTACGCGGTCCGGATATTTTTTATTGAGAAAATCAACAATAGTAACTACTAACTGTTTTTTATTTTCAAATTTTTCACGGTCATGATCTCTGATGATATAGTGAAGCGTACTATTTTCAACGCTTCCTTCCATTTTGGTAAGGAGAAAGAAGCCTTCAAAATCTTGTGTAAATTGAGGTTTTTCATTTTCAGGAAGCAGTGCATTGAACTCCATAGCCATCAACTGTGAATTGACCATTTTATTTTTTGCATATCCGGGGTGAATATTTCTACCTTGGAATTTAATCACCGCTGAAGCCGCATTAAAATTCTCAAATTCAAGTTCACCGACAGCCCCTCCATCCATAGTATAAGCATAATCACAGCCAAATTTCTTCACATCAAAATAGACGACTCCTTTTCCAATCTCTTCATCGGGGGTGAAGCCCACTTTAATATTGCCATGTTTAATTTCGGGATGTTGCATGAGATACTCCATAGCGCAGATAATTTCGGCAATGCCGGCTTTATCGTCAGCCCCCAGCAAAGTTTTACCATCGGTAGTGAGCAAGGTTTGTCCTTTATACAGGGATAATTCCGGAAAATCTACAGTGGAAAGTACCGTATTAGTTTCAGCATCTAATACAATATCATCACCATTATAATTTTCTATAATTCTGGGAGTAGTAATTCCCGGCATATCCGGTGCCGTATCAAAATGCGCAATAAAACCAATTACCGGTTGTTTTTCCGTAGTATTAGCAGGTAATAGAGCGGTTACATATCCATATTGGTCTTTATTTACCTCTGACAAGCCTAATTTCGCAAGTTCTTCAACTAAAAAATTCCCAAAAACTAATTGTCCTTTCGTTGAAGGATAGGTTTGCGATTCTTCATCAGAAGTGGTGGCAAAGGAGAGATATTTTGAAAATCGTTGTAATAATTTTTCTTTCATCATTTTATTATAATTCTAATAATTAATACATTAAATTAAAGTTTTACAATTTTAAATTTGCTGGTACTCTTTTTTGCAATCACTTCTCCAAAATAGATTCCTGTATAAAGTTCAGCCACTACGACCTCTATTAAGCTATCGGAATTAGGAATAACAGTTTTCACCACTTGTCCGTTCAGGTCATAAAGTATCACTTTCGAGACTTCTCTATATTCATTGGATAGATAAAAAACATCTTGTGTCGGATTTGGGAATGGGATAATATGTTGACTGGGAGTATGGCTTTCTACTTGAGTACTACCGGCAAGGAATGCTTTATAAACATCAGGAATACCATAACCAAAATCGTCATTAGGATTGGCATAAATATGGGCATTTTCTCTCATTATTTGCATCAACTGAACGGCAGTAAGATGTGGCAAAGACTGCCATAAACAAGCGGCTACTCCGGCAGTGATAGGAGAAGCAAAACTGGTACCAAAGATATAATTAAGTCCACCATCTTCAGTATATCCCACTGCCAGAGCACCTGTAGCAGACACATCCGGTTTTACACGTCCATCGTAACTGGGTCCTCTTGAGGAGAAATATGCTAATGTACTATCGGGGTATAAAGCAGCAACAGCCAGAACATTCAACGCATCAGCAGGATGAGAAATATAGTGAAAATCCCCTTCGCCACCCGAATTGCCGGCACTAACACATACAACCACACCTTTGAGGGTAGCTTTGAAAGCCGCTAAAGAAGCAATACTGGCAGTACCATCCATTTGTGCATAAGTCCAATCTCCTTGCGGAAAATCAGGAAAAGTAGTATATCCTAATGAAGAGTTAATGACATCAACACCAAGACTATCCGCAATTTCGGCTGCATAAGCCCAAAAATCCTCTTCGATCAATTGCTCCGTATAGGGATGTTCTGAACGGATAAAGAAGAAATCTGCATTAGGAGCTGTTCCGACAAAGATCCCATTTTCTAAAGAAGCTATGGTAGAAGTAACGGCAGTGCCGTGTCCATGACCGGCAAAGACATTGTTTATGTATGGAATAAGGTCTCTAACGCCTTTAATTTGTCCATTATTGTATAATCTTTGAAAAACGGATATCGTATTAAAATTATTCCACCCTGCATCTATGACGGCAATGAGCATATCTTCGCCACGAAATCCTTGGTTGTGAAGGTATTGTCCATTGTGCATGGCAATCTGTCCATAACCGGCTCCATAATCGAAGAAATCATCAACAGATTTTTGCGAATTGGCTATAGGCTGAACGTTTATCTCGTTTGTTAAAGCAGGAGTCTCTGTAGTAAAAGATTTTCCTTGTCCATAAAAATCGAGTTTTGCAACCGGCAGAATATTAACTACGAACGGTAAATTTTGAATCGTAGTAAGATATTGTTGAGGGCAAAAGATGGTAACCGTATTGAACCATTTAGAGTGGGCTAAAACGGCGATTTGAGAATTCACATTTTTGATCGTTTGAATATAGGACGGGGAGATAGGCAAATCCTCTTCAGTGATAGGAATTTCAAATCTAATTCTCTTATCTATAGCTCTTTGAGTTAAAAATTGTGATGGATTGTCTATCGTAAAAGGCGTTCCTGCTTTATCAGCCAATTGTAGTCGATAGCAATTGACCTGTTGAGCAGATAGTCCAAGAGAATATACAAAGAGCAGTGTACAGAGGGTTATTTTTTTCATAATAAAGAGATTTATATTAATTTTCTATAATTTTTTCCACTTTTTCAAGCAGTTCTTTTTCTATTTGGTTAGCTTTTTGTACATAATCGGCAGCGAGAGTAATCATTTTTTGAGCATACACTTTATCATCCAAACCAATAGCATTTATTTTCACATTCAGGTAAGCCCCAATAATGGCAGCACGGGCGCACAGCGTACCTACGCCGGCATCAGAAACTGAATTTGGATTTCCTTGTTCAATCATTGCTTTACAAATGTCGAAAACATCAAAAGAGCATTTTATCGTTCTAAAAGGCACTTCAGTAGCATAAACTGTAGCTTGTTGTATGGCTTGTTTACGTGCCGATTTTTCTTCATCATTATTTTTAGGCAAACCAAAAGCGTCCATAATTTTATTAAAAGCATGAGTATCTTCATCAACTAAGTGAAGTAATTCATCTTTCAGGTGTTGCCCTTTCTGAGCATAGTCTGAAAATTCTTTCCAACGGTCGTCCCAACCGGGTTTATGAGAAGATAAATTAGCCACCATCGTACCGAGGGCAGCACCGAGAGCACCCATATAAGCAGCGATAGAGCCACCACCGGGGGCAGGACTTTCTGAGGCTGTTTCATTAGCAAAAGCAGCGCAGGTCATCGCGATCAATTTAGGAGCACTATTTTCCTTTTCTATCAGATATTCAATAATTTTTTCTTCCGGCACAAACGGTTTAAGGTCATCTAACCCCATAGATTTGATGGCGATTTTCATTTTTTCACTTTCATCTATGCCAAGAGAGCGTTGTTGTTTTTCGAGATAGTAATCGGCAGCATCAAGGAGTGTTTTTTTGGGGAGCAGTCCCACGACTTCAGTACCTGAGACTCTAATGCCTCTACTCCCTGCTTTCTTGCACACTTCTTCAAAGGCGATATGCAGCGGCGTTTCAGAGACGTTAGTAATGTTCATAGAAACCTGAGCAATACCATATTCATCTATATACCAACCAATTGCCTTAGTACCTTTAAGGATTCCGGGGATATTTACCGGTTCACCATTAGCATCTTTCACAATTTTTCCGGTAATAGGATT
Organism: Bacteroidales bacterium; assembly: GCA_031287215.1. GTDB lineage: Bacteria > Bacteroidota > Bacteroidia > Bacteroidales > WCHB1-69 > JAGVVH01. The sequence goes on along the minus strand of JAITTF010000133.1, from coordinate 8,245 downwards.
CCCTTCACGTTGAGGGCGACCTTTTTCGCGCACGTCAAAGGCGATGGCATTAGCACGGCGTGTAGAAGTAGTATTTAAGCTAAAATTTACTGCCAGCAGAAAATCTCTTGCTCCAATAGCGGTAGCACCACTTTTAGCCACACTTTCCGTAAAGGCAGAAGGACCAAAATCGGGTTGCCATTCAGCCGTAACGATTCTCTCTTTCAAGGCTTCGTATTCACCATGACGGCAATTTGCCAGATTGCGGCGTTTTTCGGTAGATGCAGCATTTTCATATAGATAGATAGGAATATGAAGTTCCTCCCCCACTCTTTTAGCTAATTTGCGAGCAAAAGCAGCCGTTTCCTCCATCGAAATATTGGCTACCGGTACTAAAGGGCACACATCAGTAGCACCAAATCGGGGATGGTCTCCATGGTGTACTCTCATATCTATCAGTTCTTGAGCTTTAGCAATGACTTGAAAGGCGATTTCTATAACACGTTCAGGAGCGCCTACAAAGGTAACTACCGTTCTATTGGTGGTAAAACCGGGGTCAACATCTAATAATTTGACGCCTTCTGCTTTTTCAATAATATCGGAAATTTGTTTAATAATTTCCGGATTTCTACCTTCACTAAAATTAGGAACACATTCAATAAGCTGATTCATATTCTATTAAATTGATTTATTGATAAAAATTTAAGATGCAAATATACGTAATTTTTGCATCTTAAATCCATTAGAAATTCATTAAAATACAAACTATCAATCTGGAGTGACCACAATTCCTCTTGGATTTCGAATTGAATATTTAGTAAAGTTATCATTAGCATCAAGACCATCTCCAATATTTACAGAGCTATCTGCTTTTGTTTGTTTTATTTCAACATCTGAATAAATTCTTTTATTTCTTTTATCCCACACAATTTTTTCAGTTTCAATAATTTCATTTTTTTGAAAATTATGTATCACGACTCTATTATGTGCTTCAAGAATGTCTAATTTTTCAAAACTTATGGCATAATTAGCAGTTAATTCTGAAGATTTATTGCCTTCAGAATCAAAAGAAGTTAATGTAACTCCTTGCGGACAGTCAGTATAAGGATTTTTTCCTGCATATTTATTGAGTACCGGAGCAAAAAGGATACAGTTAATAATTCCATTTTCACTATAAATAATTTCAATCTCTTGAGCTGATTCATCTGGATATTGCCCCTCATAGACTAATACATCTACAGCATTAAAATCAGTTGTACAAGAAACAAAAAACATCATACTCAAAAAAATGAATATGATGTTTCTAAAAGTTTTCATAAATGAAAAGTGCTGTAAAAGCAATCAATTATTTTCTTAAACCTCTAACTGTAGAAGATTCATTGATCCAGCAAGTAACTGTGATAGGGTCTCCTTCGTGGTAACCTCTCATAGTAGCGTCTCCAACGGTAGGAAATACTAATCTTGCTCTTTTATTATTTGCTTCATCTCTAACAGAAGCATCTACAGCAGCAGCTCTTGAATACTTATCCGCAGCCACAAAACTTGCGGAATAAGGTAATTCAGAACCACAACTACCCACTGAAGCAGCATATAAATCTCCAATTAAAATATAAGCTTTCCCAAAGTCAGGTTTTATTCTCAATGCTTGAAGAGCCATCAAACGAGCTTCCGAGCGATTGCCTTTCAATTGATGAGCTAATCCCATCATATAATAGGGCATTACTTTTTGTTCGTTAGTTTCAAACATATCAATAGCTTGTTTGAAATAGTCAATAGCTTTATCTAATTCTCCATTTTGCATCGAGAAGTTACCCATAAGGTAAGCACTTTGAGCACTCGGTTCAGATTGATGCAAAATCTCTAATGCGGAAACAAAAACGGGAGATTTAATACATTCGGCGTCTTTACTCATAATTAAAACGATTTTTTTGATCGCTTGTAAATCGTTTTTGCCCGCTTCAATTTTTTTACCATAAACTTTTTCCAAAACAGAACAAGGAGCATAAGGTGTGAATGTACCTTCAATGTTACTGATCGTTTTTCTGTAGTTAGAAACTAATTTCATCTGACGAGCAGTGTCAGCCTGAAGACTGTTCAACCGATTATTAAATTCATATTGATTAATAAGATCCATTTTGAATGCAGAATCTAAATTATCAAAGAAAGGAAGTACCTTCTCATATTGTTTGTATGCATTATTGATAGCTATATCAATATATTCTGTGGCTCTTTCATAAGACTCGATGATAATGGTAGTATCTTTGGTCTGTTGGGTCATAAACTCTGCAGTCTTGAAAAAGATATCCCAAATATTAGGTTGTGTATTTTCTTTTTCCAAGTCCACTGAACGAGTAAACCATTCATAAGCTTGAATTACGTTTTCTTTTTTATTACTACGATAACGCATTGTGTTGTATGCTTTAAAACCTAAACCATTACCTTCGGTGTATTTGTCAGGAAAAAACACAGGACGCATCTCATAACTCCAAAGTAAGGAGTCTATAAAATTCTCTTTTTGAGCTTGTAAAGCACTATCTTTACCACAAGATTGGATTAACGCATCAAACATCGTTTGTGCATAGACAAAAACGCCATTCCATGAGCAAGGACATTGATTTACAATATATCGCCAATGTGGATAAGCATCTTTATATGATTTTTGATCATAAAAAGTTCTGAATGAAGTAATCTCTTCTACACATTTTAATGAATCGGCTTCATTAGCTCCATATTGAAATCTACAAGGAGATTGAGCATTCAAAGCAACAATAGAAATTGTAAATAAAAATAATACAAATAATTTTTTCATCTGGTTATTAATTAATTTTTTATCGGTTAATCACATATACAACTGTTTTTTTAATTTTTTATTGTAAAACAGGGGTGCAAAAGTACAAAAAAAATCTTTACCTCTTTTCAGGATTCTAAAAATGACATCAAATAATGTATGATTTTGATAAGAAAAAAAAACTATCTATTATAGAAAATAAAGTTACAATTAGACCACTCTATAATTCAACAAGTCCTCAGATTTAAATTGGTGGATAAAAGAGACTATCTTGTTGCATTCTGTTTCTCCATGCGCTATAAAAAGGGCTGACGATTTTTGGAAATGGGGCACTCGGGTTGCATCTACCATCAGCAGATAACCCATGATAATATAACCTGCCATCTCAACCATTCTTCTGGCATGGAAATCATATTCTTCTGATGATGTGCCAAATACAGACACTGTTTTAATTACTTCTTCAAAAAGAGAAGTCATTCCTATTAATTTTTGCTTTAGTGTCTCTAATTCGGGAGCTATGGGTTGTGCCTCATATTCTTTGATTTTATCTAAAAACAGTCCACTTCCAATACCTCTAATTGCTGCAACTACTTGCAATTGTGAAGTCCCTTCGTAAATATTGGTAATACGGGCATCTCTATAGAGTCGTTCTACGGGATAATCTTTCATATATCCCGATCCGCCATGAATTTGCATTGCATCATAAGCATTCTGATTGCAATATTCAGTAGCAAATAGTTTTAGTAGTGGAGTAAAAACATCGGCATCCCGTTGAAACTTTTTCATTTCTACTTTTTCTTCTGAAGAAAGGTCTCTTTCTTGCGAGATGTAAAGCAGCGATTTATAAATATCTACAAAACGTGTAGTTTCATAGAGCAAAGCTCTTGAAGCCTCCGTTTTGGCCCTCATCATTGCGAGCATTTCATAGACTTGTGGAAAATGGTTAATCGTTTTCGCAAATTGTTTTCGTTGACCGGCATAGAGTTCGGCTTCGCGGACTGCTGCTTCTGAGATGCCAACAGCCTGAGCAGCCACACCCAAACGAGCTCCATTCATCAAAGACATCACATACTTAATAAGACCCAGACGACGATTACCCACCATTTGTGCAGGTGCATTATTAAACACCAATTCCGCCGTTGGAGAGCCTTTTATTCCTAATTTATTCTCTATACGTCTAATAGTGATTGCTTTATGTTTTCTATCATAAACAAAATAGGATAACCCGCGAGCATCTGTAGTCCCCTCTTCGGAGCGAGCTAATACTAATTTAATATCTGCATCTCCATTAGTAATAAACCTTTTAACCCCATTTAAGCGCCAGCAGTTGGCAGCTTCATCGAAGGTAGCTTTCAGATTTACCGATTGCAGGTCAGAGCCGGCATCAGGTTCGGTAAGATCCATGGAACAGGTATAACCTTGATTAATTTTAGGGAGAAACTCATTTTTAAGCTCTTCGGTAGCAAATTCTAAAATAGTCTCTGCGCAATCTTGTAATCCCCAGATATTTGCAAATGAAGCATCTCCGCGGGAAACGATCTCTGCAGCCATTACATAAGGAGTATACGGAAAATTAAGTCCGCCATATTGACGTGGCAACGACATTCCGTACAGAGAGGCATCGCGAAAGGCTTCGTGTGCTTTTTGTGTCCCTGCAGCATAATGAATTTCATTATCAATAATAGTGGGTCCTGTTTTGTCCACCTCTTCAGCATTCACAGCCAATACTTCGGCAGCAATTTCGCCTACAATTTCCAAAATTTGGTCATAATTATCTATAGCATCCTCAAAATCGGTTGGAGCCTCTTCAAAAATGTCATGATTGCTGTAATTGCGTTCTTTGAGTTCGACAATTCTACTCATCAACGGATGAGAGAGATGAGATTTTAAGGGGTCGTTATCGGTATAAAAGTTATTCATTTCTATTAGTTTTGTAAAGCGTTCATCATTAGGGGTAAAACATCATTTACATTGCCCACGATGGTATAGTCGGCAATGGAATTTATAGGGGCATTAGGGTCAATATTTACGGAAATAATTTTTGAAGATTCTTCCATGCCGGAGAGGTGTTGAATAGCTCCTGAGATGCCGAAAGCAAAATAGAGTTTAGGACGAACGGTAATGCCTGTTTGCCCTATTTGGCGACCAGGTTCTGTAAAACCGGCATCTACGGCAGCTCTGGTAGCCCCTACTTCACCACCTACTAAGTCAGCAAAGTCAAATAGTTGATGGAAATTCTCTTTACTACCCATTCCGTAACCACCGGCAACGATGATTGAGGCATTTTTGATATTAATGTGATGTTTTTCGATCTCCCTTTTAACCATTTTAACGAGAACATCTTTATCAGAGAGGCATTGATCTACTGCTATTTCTTCCACAATTCCTTTAAAATCGGCTTGATAAATCTCTCTTTTCATCACTCCTTCTCTCACGGTAGCCATCTGTGGGCGTGTTTCGGGATTGATAATCGTGGCGATGATATTTCCTCCAAAAGCAGGTCGAATTTGATAGAGCAGGTTTTGGTAAACTTTCCCTGTTTTATTTTCAGTATGCGTTCCAATCTCCAACGCAGTACAATCGGCAGTCAAACCGCACCGAAGATGCGAGGCAATACGCGGCGCTAAATCACGTCCTACAGAAGAAGCCCCCAACAACAATATTTCGGGTTGTTTCTTCTTTAGAAGATGCGTAATAACCTCAAAATGAGGCAAAGTCATGTAGGGGAACAGTCGTTCATCTTCAGCGATATTAATCACATCAACACCGTACGGGAATAGCTGTTTATCAATATTTTTGAGGTTATTTCCTAATACAATAGCCTCCAATTGCACGCACAATTCGTTGGCTAATTTCCGTCCTTTGGAGAGCAATTCCAAACCTATATCCGCTACAAGACCCTCTTCTGTGATTTCACAATAGACAAAAACATTATTTTTAATATCCATAGTAATTATTTTTTATACCTGTTATTTTCCTGCACTATTTTTGATCAAAAAAACAATACAAAACTGATTTGTTAAAGTATATGACTATCTATTAATTCTTTAAAAAGAAGATCTACCTCCGGTTGAGTAGGTGCAATCGAAACGTTTTCTTTTTTAGAAAAGACTACATTTTCGATTTTTTTCACTTTCGTAGGAGATCCTGATAGTCCGAGATAATCCATATTAGCCTCCAAAAAGGCGGCATTCCAAACCTCAATAGATGAATTATTGTTTGAGGTATGTTCTTCGGCAGTGGTTATTTTTTTGAATTTCAGCACTCTTTTTGCATTTTTGAAACGGCATAAAGGGGCAGAACTATGTACAGTAATTAAACAGGGTAAAGAAACTTTGACGGTTTCGGTACCTCTTTCGATACGCCTTTGAATCACAATGTGTTGGATAGAAATTTCGACCACCTTTTCGGCGTAAGTAATCTGCGGCATGTTGAGTTTTTCAGCAATTTGAGGACCTACTTGAGCGGTATCACCATCAATAGCTTGTCTTCCTGCGAAAACCAGATCTATTTTTCCCAACTTTTTCACTGCCAGCGACAAAGCGTATGAAGTGGCTAAGGTATCTGAACCTGCAAAATATTTATCCGAGATTAAAATGCCTCTATCAGCACCTCTATAGAGTGCTTCTTTGAGTATTTCAGTGGCTCTTGCCGGTCCCATTGTAAGTACAATTACTTGAGAATCAGGGATAATATCTTTTATATGCAATGCCATTTCCAAAGCGTTAAGATCTTCGGGGTTAAAAATGGCGGGAAGTGCAGCTCTGTTGATCGTGCCATCCTCTTTCATAGCGTCTTTGCCAACGTTTCTGGTATCAGGGACTTGTTTAATTAGTACAGCTATTTTCAAACTCATTGATTATTTATTTTCGATTTGTAATTTATCATTATCTATTAACATGAAAGTTAATTCACCGGTAGTACACAGTTGACCATCCACTTTAGCATCAGCGTGTACATTAAAAAGCAATCCTTTTTTTGCAATAATATGTGCATAAACATTTACCGTATCGCCCGGTTTGACCTGTTTTTTAAATCTTATTTTGTCTATGCCGGCATAAAAAGGAGTTCTATTTTCTAAAGCACTCATTACCAACATACAAGAAGACTGAGCCATAATTTCACAAAGAATAACACCCGGCACTACAGGATTATCAGGGAAGTGACCTTTCAGGAAAAACTCCTTTCCAGTTACATGATAGGTAGCATGTACTAAATTCTCTTCAACTAATTCCATCATATCAATCAAGAGCATTGGCTCACGATGCGGAATAATTTTTTTTATTTCATCTCTGTTCATAATTTTATATATTACATTAAAAAAATAAGGAAATCAAAATTAAGTACAACTGCTGTTATTCCTCTATTTTGCGCAGTGCAACCGTACCATTATGACCGCCAAAACCGAGTGAATTAGAAAAGGCGAAGGTAACATTTACTTTACGTGCTGTGCGTGGCACGTAATCTAAATCACAATCAGGGTCAGGTTCGTTCAAACCGATAGTTGGCGGTACGATACCACGAGAAATTGTGAGAGCTGTCGCAATCAACTCTACCCCACCTGCAGCACCCAATAGGTGCCCCATCATTGATTTATTGGAACTTACCATCGTTTTATAGGCTAACTCATCACCGAGAGCCAGTTTAATAGCTTTCGTTTCGGTTTTATCATTTAGAGGGGTACCGGTACCATGTGCATTAATATAAACCAGATCATCTTCACGAATTCCTCCTGCTTCTTTGATAGCATCTTTGATGGCTTTAGCTGCAGGAATAGCGTCCGGTTGAGGAGCTGTAACATGGTAAGCATCACAGGTATTGCCATAACCCACTACTTCGGCGTACATATTAGCACCTCTTGCTTTAGCATGTTCATACTCTTCGAGCACCAAAATCCCTGCCCCTTCGCCTAACACAAAACCGGAACGACGTTTATCGAACGGTAGTGAGGCATTTTGCGGGTCATTACCCCGGTCTAAGGCTTTACTGTTGGCAAAACCGGCAATCGCAATAGGATGAATACCCGATTCGGTACCTCCTGCAATAATAGCATCAGCATACCCATGTTTGATGGATCTGAAGGCTTCCCCAATAGAGTGTGTAGCCGTAGCACATGCCGTAACTATCGGCACAGAAGGACCTTGAGCATTATGTGCAATGGCAACATTAGAAGCCGCAATATTGGCAATCATTGTCGGAATAAACAGTGGAGAAATCCATTGACTCCCTTCAGTACACAATTTAACACTCTCGTTATAAATAGTTTGAAGTCCACCAACTCCTGAACCGATATATACACCCAGACGTTCGGGGTCTATTTTCAGACCGCTATTAGCCATAGCATCATTGGCAGCTGCTAAAGCATATCTTGTAAAAAGGTCAGTACGTCTAATGGTATTAGACTCCAAACCATGATTTTTAGGGTCAAAATTTTTCAATTCGGCAGCAATTTTAACTGAAAGATTTTCCGTAGAAAAA
>JAITTF010000123.1 GCA_031287215.1 Bacteroidales bacterium | reverse complement strand
GTACCATTTTGATCTTTAGCTTTGCCTACAATGACCATACCGTGGTCATCGGTAGTGGTATAGTTATCAAAAGCTTCTTGACGCATCTCTTGGGTGATTTTTTTCTCTTTTCCCGGTTTATCGAAGCTATAAAGCTCTTTATTTTTATCATTTTGTGATAATTTCTCCCATCTTGCACGGTCAGAACCATCATCATTCGTAAAATCTTTCTCCGGAATGATAGCAATGCCTTTTCTCCAATTAAATCCTTTATCACTAACGTCAGACCCCCAAGCAATAGAATAACCATGATCTACTGCATTATTCATCACTTGCAGCATTTCGTCTAACGGTAAATTCCATGAGGCTTCCATTGCCCAATTATCAGGAATTTCTATGGCAAATTGTGTGTAAAAAGGATGATGTGTAAAAGAGGTGATGCTGATATAATCATCTAAATTTAAGCCTAATGAAACAGCAAAAGAAGTAGGGGTATATTCTTTGCCGTTATAGGTAAATTTCTCGGGTGCTGCACCCAAATAGGACTCTACAATAGCATTGAATCCTTTTTTCCATGCAGGAGATAATTTACCGTTAGGGTTTTTGATGACAGCATCTACATAACCTTTGAGCAGTGCATCTAACTCTCCATGAATAGGAAGTGATTCGCCATATCCATTGCCATTATAAATATCTTCCGGCATAATGCCATATTTACGGATAGTATTAAAAACATCAAAAAAGGCACCACCGCCACCAAAATTATATTCACCGTGCATTCTTACATAGACTTCGGCTTTATCATTGTAACATTTATTGACAATCCACATTTCAGAAAGATCAAATTCTCCTTTGCCCAAACGGATCAATTCTGCTTCTACAAATCCTAATCCCGAATAGCTCCAGCATGTACCTGAACGATTTTGGTCTTTTACGGAGGTATGTTTGATCTCTTTTACAGGTGTAAATTCATAACTCTCTTCTTTGGTTTCTTGTGCAGATACTCTCACACAAAACAGCAACATCATAGTTGTTAATAAAATAGATAGTTTTTTCATACGTAATGATTTATTGTTTTTATTTGGTTTTCATTAAATTAATATCTTCTTCTAATCAGGTCACACAACTTAAGATATGCCGGTGAAGAGATATCCCAATAGTACTCTAATTTCATTCTGTCAATCTCTTCAAAAGCATCTTCAAGAGTCAGACAGTCGTTTAATTTTTGTACCGATGAACTAAATTCTTCACCTTTATTATTAAATAGTTCTCTAATAAACAAAAACTTATCGTTTATAGAAATAAGCTTGGTTAAATCCGAACCTTTTACATTTTGCATTTGACTATATACAGAACTTTTCTGTTGATTTTCGATAAAAAGGTCATTCAACGTGCGTGTAGGTTCTTTCTCAGCTGCAATATAATGGATAGTCTCCTCAACCTCTGCAATAACCTCTAATTTTTCAACTACCTTCTCAACTTCTTCCACTTTCTCCTCTTCTGCTTTCTGATCTTCTGCCTTCTGCTCCACAAATTCAATAAAATCATCCTCCTCAGCAAATTTTTCTTCTGCTGATAATTGAAAATCTTGTTCAATTTGCATCCTTAATACATCTGTGTATAGTTCTCTTAACTTTTGCAGAATGATATCTTTTTCAACTTGAGTAAAAGGTATTTCCTTAAAATTCAAAATGTTAAGAATATCATTAACATTATCTGCTAATTTTTGTTTGAGTTCTGTCATTTCACCTAAAATAAACTGCAAATATACAGAAATTTGTGAATGTATCAGGAGGATTTTACAAAAAAAAAACGAGATATTTTCAATAAAATGATTTAGTATGAACAAGAATTTGCAAAAATCCCAATATATTTATACTAAAGGGGCAATAATTCTTGTAATTTGCAAAATTTATAATAGCTACCTTCTTTTTGGATCAGTTGTTCATGCGAACCAGACTCAGTAATGATTCCATTTTCCAAAAAGATAATTCTATCAGCTTTTTTAATGGTGGATAAGCGATGGGCGATGATAATAGCGGTACGATTTTCTAAGAGATTGTCAATAGCATTTTGAAGAAACTGCTCCAATTCTACATCTAAAGCAGAGGTTGCTTCGTCAAAAATCAATACTTGAGGGTCTTTAAGTAGTGTACGAGCTATACTCAACCGCTGACGTTGTCCCCCCGACAAGGTCATACCTCTATCGCCAATTTCGGTATCATAACCCTGCTCCATTGCCATGATAAAATCATCGGCTTGCGCAATTTTAGCAACTTTTCTAATTTTCTCAATAGGGACATCCGTTCTTCCAAAAGCTATATTATGGGCAACCGTATCGTGAAAAAGAATAACATCTTGGTTTACAACACCAAAAAGCTCTCGTAAATCATTCAATTTATATTTTCTAATATCAATTCCATCAATCTCAATAGAGCCGGAAGTTACATCGTAAAAGCGTGAAAGTAAATCAACCATCGTGGATTTACCTCCTCCTGAATGACCTGTAATAGCAATGACTTCTCCTTTTTGAATTGTAAGATTAAGGTGATGAAGGACATCTTTTTCCGCATGAGTTCCTTTTTCTTCTAAATAGTTGAAGGAAATGTTATTATAAGTTATTTGCTGTTTAAATTCTGAAATAGAAAGCGCATTTTTATCTTCCATAATTTTCTCTTCACTATCCAGCAGATCACAGATCTGAATGGCAGAGGCTTCGCCTTTTCTAATAGTAAAATAAACAGTAGAAATCTGTTTTGCCGGGGGGATCATGCGTGCAAAGACGAGAATATAAAGGGCAAATATCTCACCAGTAAAATCACCGCTATTGATGACGAAAAACATACCAATCAATAAAATGATAGCTAAAGAAAAAACACTAAGAAATTCGCTTAATGGTCCGCCTAAATCATTAATCCTATACAACTTGGTGCTATTTTTTGCAAATTTATCATTCTCTTGTCTGAATTTCTCATCTGCATAACTAATAGCATTATAACCTTTAATAATTCTAAGTCCACTAATAGCTTCTTCAAATTTTGAACTCATCTGCTGAAGATAATTTTGAGACCTTGTAGCGTATCTTTTAATAAATTTTCCTACCCCTGCAACCACCAATCCTGAAATTGGCAGGACAATGAGCGTTATTAAGGTCATCTTATAATTGATAACCAACAAGGTAGTAAAAAAGACAATCAACATGACAGGATCTCTGCAAACTACTTGTACTGTGGATATTATAGACCATTCTACCTCCTGTAAATCACTTCCAAAACGGTTTAATATATCGCCGGTTTTATGTTGCCTGAAAAACGATAAAGGCAAAGCAATTAATTTACTATACAAATCATACCTGATATTTTTCACCACTCCAGACCTGATAGGCGCCAAAAAAAAGAACCCCATATAGCGACAAACATTTGATAATAAGGAAAAAACAGCCATTCCTCCGGCAAAAACCATCAAAGCAGTTACTTTATTATCACCGGCAATAAGCA
>JAITTF010000120.1 GCA_031287215.1 Bacteroidales bacterium | reverse complement strand
GGCTTATTGCTTTACTGGCTTTAAGGAAACTACGGCTTTATGAAAATGGTGATGATGGGTTAAAACTCGAAAACAAGGCTTTGGATGCAGGTACTTTTGTTGATACGGTCTCAGACTTTGCCCCTGACACGTACTTATTTGTAAAACAAAGTCAAAGGGATTCCTGGAGAAACTTTTCCAGAATATCAATTGACGGTGAAACAATAGGAGCCCTTTCGATAAATACAATTGTTTGTCCGGCATTCTCAATTTCACTGAATGCAAAAGAAAAACTTCACAAGATAGCCCCAACCATCGTTAATGATAAAGGGGAGTTCCAGCCGCCCGTGAAATATTATGCAGATGTTAAGCAAGCTGTTAATAATGATGCAAAATACGCTCTGTTGGCTTTTCTTGATATTTTACGGGACGAAATTACACAGGAATCGAAAAACAATCCGCTAACTGACCTAATCGCCACTTTGCAGAAACTTGTCAAAAGATTCCGCGATGATTTACTAAAATCCGGCGCCCCGGTAGAAAACACGGCGATACAGATTCCTACTCCGGATAGTGCAGATGCGATAAGCACCGTTCAAGACCTCTTTAATAAATTAGTTGCGAAAAATGTATCCGGTCAAAAAAAGCCGTTCCTACTGGAGAGGGCAAGAAAAAGAATGGAAGATGACCAACTGGATGTAGCGCTTATCGGTCTGGATATTTGCGGTATCAGTTCTTCGGATAGTCGTGCTGCAACAATTTTTGTTACAGACAATCTGCTTTATAACCAAATAACGCCGGATAACGCCCGGGCAAAATCTAAAACCATTGTAGACAATATATATCTATTGTATGACAAAGATTTGTTGCTTGATACCATGGTCGTTATAAATAGGAAAGACAACCCTGCTTTTCCTGAAATAGTCAATGGTACTACTCAGATATCCGGGTATGAAATAATATGGCCGGTGAGCAAAGAGCTTCTTGAGTTATACAATTCAGAAGCACTTAGTCAGATGCTTTCTATTCGCAAAAAGGAAGATAAATTAATTGTTTCACTCGCCTTAAAACTTGCGGATGGAAATACTCATATCGTTGAGAAAGAGTATAAGGAATCTTCTTCTGATTCCGGAGAACGCAGAAAGAATGGTACTTATTATGCCTTAGACCAAAAACAGTTGCCGTTCTCGGGTGTTTGGCCGCATGCAGAAGTATTGGATATAAACGGAAGAAACACATGGAAGATATACACTTATTTCTATGATGAATTAAAAGCGGGAAAAATAAGAATAAAAGCAAGTCCGGTTTTCTGGAATAAAGTTCAGGGATCAGCGCCTTCGAAATTGTTAATCAGTGATCCGCAAAGGGATGTATATTATCAACGGTTTACTGAATTGCCTTATGCAATCACCTTTGTTTTGGTAGAAGACGGCAGTGAATCAGAAGCGGGAGCTATACTTCTTGGTTCCCCCAAACAACATCCGGCAAATAGTATGAGCTGGAATATCGGGCTGGATTTTGGAACTACTTCCACGACTGCCTTTTTTGCGAAACCCGGTGACAGCCCTAAATTTTTAAGGTTGTTATCAGAATATGGATGGAAGGAGGGGAAAAAATCTCCGGACCAAGACTCGCATGAACAGTTGGAAAATGGTGTAAAAGCATTAGTCAATTCCGGTAGTGCCGGCGGCGAAGATAATTTTACCTACTTTTTCATTGACGATAAGTGCCTGGATCAAAATAGTTACATAACTACCTACGAAGTGATGAACAACACAACATCAAGTTCGGGTGATGTGATTTTTGAAAACGGCCGGGTATTTTGGCATAATTTTGACAATTTTGCGCTCTTTAATTCAAGAGAAGGCCGCCGGGATAATTTAAAAACAAACATTAAATGGGATTCCAATAAAAGTTTTATTGGTAAATATCTAAAACAGATGATCACCCAGATGGTCTATGCGGCGGCAGTTAAAGGGATCCGTAAAATAAATTGGTATTTTTCGTATCCAACCGCATTCAGTAACAATAATAAGGATAGTTTTGAAAGCACTTTGAAAAAACTAATCAAAGATGTGAGCAGCGATACGGGTGTTGAAATTTTCTTTGATGGATCAACCAATATGATCACAGAAAGCGTTGCTGCCGCTTACTATTTCAGACAAAAAAAGGATAGGCATGATACATTCCTTTGTATTGATATAGGCGGCGGAACCAGTGATATATCTATTTGGAATGAAGGCAGCAATCTATTTCAAAGTTCTATTCGTTTTGCCTCGCGTGACATGTTTATTACACCGCTAAGTACGCTCTTACAGCAGAAAGGGGTCATGGATATTGTGCAAGGAACGGAGCAGGAAGACGGCATCCATGCCATGCTTACAGAGTGCAGCAAAGATGTATCCAACAATTCAAGTGAAAATGAACGGATAAAGTTTTTCATTGAGACAGTATTGTTTGAATACTTTGAAACAGTTAGGGACAGATTGGAGAAACTTGAAGGTGATGGAGCGTCGTATTATAATAAGTTCAAATACAGCATTTTTATTGCTTATACGGGCTTAATGTATTACGTAGGCAACATCATTTGTGCTATGTTGACAACGGCAGAAGCGGAAAAGAAAATTGACAGCAGCCGTGCGGAAATTGTTTACGGGTTGTCGGGAAAGGGGTCAAAGCTAACTGTTTGGATCAAATCTCATTGTGACATAATACATGAAGCTGTTGAAAAACTGATTTTGAACAAAACCGGCGTTAAAATCAACCTCATATTTAGTTTCGAGGAACAATATGCTAAAACAGAAACGGCGCAAGGGTTGATTTGTAACTTGGATCCTGCCGGTGGGCCGAAGGATAAAGCAAAATTGGCAAAACCGGAAGTGTTTTTGGGTAATTCAATAACATTGATAAAAGACAACGTTCCAAAGATTTATGAAAAAGACGTTTTTGTGCGCAGCTATGGAGACGATGATTACATTCAGGACACGAAAAATATTACCTTTGAATTGGACAGGGATCTGAGAGATTTTGATGAGTTCCTTGAGTTCTTTAACAAGTTGGCTCCCGAAACAGAAGGGGATATGCCAAAAATTGATCTCAATTGGTACAAGGAAAAAAGAAATGTTCTGTACGGTCGTTTAGAAAAAGACTTTAAGAGTATCTTTAAGGATGACCGTTTTGAAGCTCCTTTTATTACAATTTTAAAAGGCTTCATAAAAGATTATAGCGAGGAGTACCTTTATGCAAAAAAGTAAAATTATAAGAACTTTATTTATTACATTGTTTATATTTGTCCCTTTTCTTTCCTTACATTCACAGGAATTGCAAGATATACAAGATAGGTCCATTCAAGAACTGTCAACCTATTTTAGAAAAGGGAAAATCGCGATAGATTATACTAAGGAACAAATAGCAAAAATAGATGATCTAAAAGACGATGCCGGTAGAAGAATAAATAACTCTAGCGACAAAGAAATGGTCTTAGAAATTTTCGATGAAGCCAAGAAAAACATTGATATGATTGAAACATATCAAGAGCTTCAAAAAATTAAGGAAAATCTAAAAGCGGATGCAGAGAAATATCTTAAACCCGGTTCAGGACCATCAGATTATACAAAAGAAAAACTTGAAGAGATTGCATCGATTAGGAAAAAGTATGGTAAGGAAATAGATCAATCTACAGATATACCGGCTGCAAATACTCAATTTGAAGAAGCAAAGCGAGAAATAGATAAAGTTCCAACATCATTAGAATTGTTAAGTTCACTCGATGCTGCTTACAAAACTCTCGAAGAAAAATCGAAACAACTGGAGTTAGAACTTGCAAACAAACAGGATAAAGAGGAATTTATTGTAAAAGAACTTTTTTCACTAATCGCTATTTCCCTTGTTTTCTTAGTTATAACATTCAGTATTATAACTCATGTTAAATTTAAAAAGTATAACGTTACCAATTTGGACAAAGTAGAGAAACTGGAATCCTCTATGCATGACTTTCAAAATTTATGTGAAAACAGGCATAGTGAAATAAATAACAGAATACATCACGTAAATGAAGAAATTAAAAATATTAATGCTAAATCAAAGATAGAGCACGAAATAAAGAAGTCTGTGGAGGCGCCAAAGCCTATTGATAAGCCGCCACTAGTAGAAAGTTTCCCCGCTGACCCAATAAAGGATTTTAACAATTGGGCGGCTGATCCATCAATGCCTTTGCCTAACTGGTTTTATTATGTGAAAGGGGAAATTAAATTAAGAGCGGAACAAAACTTTTCAGAAAGCTCTAGCCCTACAGAGTGGATCTGTAATAAAAGGACGGATAAACACTATCTCTTGCCAAACCCTAATTTTTTTGAAGAGTTAACGAATATTAAGAGTTTCTACAAAATGGATATTGGGCAATTGAAACCGAGAGGACAGAATAAAATAAAAGTTATTGAACCTTGCAAGATGTCTGACAGGGGTTGGATAGATAACCCTGGTGAATTGGAATTCAAATGAGACATATTTGGGAATGGTCATAATGGATTTCAATTCGATAAATATTTCGCAAGATAATCCGAATGATTTACTTTTAGAAACAAAAAAGAAATTCGGTGAAATAGAAAGTAACATACAAGATTTTCGTAGGTATTTTAATAAATACCTTAACCAAATAGTATCTGAAAAAGACCAGTTACTAAGAAACCAGAATTTATTACAAGCCACGATCAATGAGTTAAAGACTAAAAATGGTTCTTTATCTGAACAATTTACACAAATAAATACACAGAATGGACAATTACAGCAAAAAATTAGTGCAACGCAACAAGAATACGCAAATTTACAAATCACAAACAATGAAAATACAATCAAGTATAATAAACTTGCAATTTCATATAAAACAATTCATGAAGAAAATGAAAGAAATAAGAAAATGTTGCAGGAAGCCGAAAAAATTATTTACGCTGACCCAATTGAGGATTTTAATAACTGGGCAGCTGATCCATCAAAATATTTGCCTAATCGATTTTATTATTTAGGAGAGGAAATTAAGGTAAGAATGGAACAAAACTTCTCGGCAAGTGATGTTCCTACAGAATGGATAAGTAACAAAAGAACAGAACAACGGTATCTTTTGCCAAACCCTAATTTTTTTGATGAATTAACAAATATAAAAAACTTCTACAAAATGGATATTGGGCAATTGAAACCAAGAGGACAGAATAAAATACAAATTATTGAACCTTGCAAGATATCTGATAACGGCTGGATTAGTAATCCGGGCGAATTGGAATTCAAATGAGACATATTTGGGAGGGGTTGTAATGGATTCAATTATTAAATACTCTGCACAAAGTGGTTCGAATGCGAATGATTTAGTAGCTGCCACCAAAAAACAGTTCGTCGAAATGCAAGAGTGTCTTAGAAAAACAATTCAAGCATATAATGCTTGTGAAAACTTGGTGAAACAAATATACTCTCTAAATGATCAACTAGTAAGAGAAAATGGTTCATTCCAGGCTACAATCAAAGATATAAATGCAAAGAGCACTAATTTGCAAATGCAAATTACAGATATTAATACACGGAATGTGCAATTACAGCAAACTGTTAACACAAAACAGCAAGAATATCAGAATCTAAAAATACAGAACGATGAACAGACAAATAAACATACTCAACTAGTTAATGCCTATAAAACACTTCAATCAGAAAACGAAAGAAATAAGAAGATGATACAGGAGATTTCGGATAAACAGAAGATTCGGGAATCCGAAATAAGAGACTATTTATCGCAGATAGAATTTCTAGAAAAGCAGATTTCACCAAAAGAAACAACCATAAAATCA
>JAITTF010000088.1 GCA_031287215.1 Bacteroidales bacterium | reverse complement strand
CCGCTGCTGTTGAGGGTCAACTCTATTATTTTCTCTTTTGTTCCTGCTTCCCATGCCTTGTAGCGGTAGTCCAGGCGGAAATGTTTTTTGCAACTGTTGCACTGCCATTTTTGTGTCCCGTTGCCGGATTTGCCATTCCTGACCAAATCGTTACCATGACAGTGAGAGCATTCTATTTCGCTTGTATGTACCAGTGATTTTATATTTTATGGCTGCAAAGATACGTATTTATTCTGATAATTCATGACACTACCCATTAATCGTACGAAGTAACGATTAAAATTAAAATAAACCATGAAACGCTTTGTGTGCATTTCATGGTTTATTCAACAGAACTGATTCAAAATATGTTGTATCAATAATGACTATAATTACTGTTTTTCAATAAATTGAATTAGTTTAAGACATAAGCGAACCACATTATTGAACCAATTCGTTTGCTGAAATAGAAACAATTTCCACTTCAAAGATAATCGTAGAAAAAGGAGGAATATCCCCTGCTCCACGACTGCTATAAGCCAAATTGGATGGGATAATAATGGTTGCTTTGCCACCTGATTTCATCATTCCGATACCTTCTTCAAAACCTGGAATTACTTGATGTTGACCAAAACTAATCTCAAGAGGTTGTCTGCCGGCTGAACTGTCAAAAACGGTTCCATCTAACAATTTTCCGGTATATTCTACTAATACTCTGTCGCCCGGTTGAGGTTGATTGCCTTTCCCTTTTTTAGTTTCAATAAAATAAAGTCCTGAAGCGGTAGGTTGTACTTTAATATTGTGTTCTTTTAAATAGGCTTCTCTATCCGGAGTCTCTTGCAACTCTCTGGCAGATTGTTCTGCTTCAAACTCTTGTGTTCTTGCATCCATCTCTTCTTTGGTCATATACATGCTCACCATTTTGATGTCAACATAAATTTCACCATCCACAAAAGGCAGAATGTCAGAAATGTTCATGTTTATTAATGAATCTGCATTTAAAATACCTGTTAAGCTATCCCCAAAGTGCATCATCGCTAGTAGAGGATAGATGTCTCCTCTGTAGAAGATACCTGAATTTTCGTCAAGTAGGATAGGAGCTTCTTGTTTGAAAAATGTTGAATCTTTTGTGCGCATGGTAATGTCAATGATAACGGCATCGCCATCTTTTGGCATTTCGGCGTCTTTATTGACAATATGACATTTGTAATAAAGTCCATTTTCGCCTTTTTTAAAACCGCTATACTTACCACACGAAGTAGCCGTAATAGCTAAAAGAATCACCAAAATAAAAGTTAAGTTTTTTCTCATTTTAATTTTTTTGATTAGTTGTTAATATTATTATTATTTTATTCTTTCAATATACATTACAAGAGGTTGATATTCTCTAATTTTGTTTCCATCTCCATTACTGCCGTAAGCTAAGTGTGAAGGTATTACCATTCTGGCTTTACCATTTTTTTTCAGTAATTTAACGGCTTCATGAAGTGCCGGAATCTCTTGTGATTTTTCTAAAACAAAGATTTTATTGCCTTCAGCATCTGAATTATAGAGTGTTTTACCATCTAATAAAGAAGTAATATAGGTCAACACAACGGTATCTCCAATGATCGGGAATGCCCCTTTCCCTTCTTTTAATACTTCAATATTGAGTCCGGTGCCGGTTTTGATTACATTCCATTGATAACGCTCTAAAAAGAGGTCTATTTCCTCTTGTTCTAATTCCACAATTCTTCTATTTCCTTGCATATAAGCCTTTTCCTCTTTCTCTTTTTCACCACTATTTTGAATAATTACTTCTCCTGTAGGTTGCGGATTGCCACAAGCTAATAAAAACAGGCTCACAAAGAGAAGATAAGAGAAAAAATGTAAAACTTTCATAGAGTATTAAGGAAGAAAAAATTCGTCATGATGTTCTTTAATGATCTGCTCCAAGTAGGCAATAGTGTTTTCAAAAGTATCGTAATTGTATGCCGCAGAAGCATTACGATGACCTCCACCATTAAAATAGCGCTCTGCTAAAATTCTTACGTCCACATTACCTTTGGAACGAAAAGAGAGTTTGATCCTTTTTTCTCTCTCAATAATGATTGCCGATAAATCAACCGTACTGATACTCAATCCATAATTTACAAATCCTTCAGTATCACCTATTTGATAATTGTTGTCTTCTAAATCTTTTTTTGAAAGAGACATGTAGGCAGATTGATATTCCGGTAAAATTACCAAACGATGTCCTAAAGCAATACCCAATAATTTTAATCTACTTGCTCCATAATTATCATACACTAACCGGTGAATATGTTCACCATCAACCCCTTTTTTAATCAAACGACTGAGAATAGTATAGAGAAAAGGGTCATTACAAGAGTAGGTCAACGAACCTGTATCGGTAATTAAACCAACATAGAGACATTCTGCCATTTCAAGTGTGAGTGCATGAAGAGGATTTTTCAACACTTTAAAAAGAAACTCATACACCAATTGTGCCGTGCTGCTGGCTTTAGGAAAAGAATATTGGAAATCGCATTCAATATTGGGATTGACATGATGGTCAATTAATATTTTAAATGCTTTAGAATCAATAATTTTATCCTCTAACTGTTGACCGGCACGAGAAGGGGAGTTCATATCCACGATGTAGAGCAGGTCAGCCTGTTTCATAAGGTGTTTTACTAAATTAGCATTGCCTTCAGCTACAACAACCGTTTCATTTCCGGGCATCCATTTTAGAAAATCAGGAAAATCATTGGGTACAATAACGCTAACTTCGTTCCCTTTTGACTGATGATAATGGTATAAAGCAAGTGCAGAACCCAAAGCGTCTCCGTCAGGATTATAGTGAGCCACTATTGCAATGTACTTGCAATCAGCTATTTTAGATGTTAATAAAGGAAAATCTACACTTCCCATTTTTGATAATATATAGCTTGCAAAGATACTAAAAAAAACTACTAATCAAAATTCCATAACGTTTGGGTTAATTCTTTTTTTGCAGTGCATATGAAAAAAGAGGTTTAGCCATGTATTTGGCTCTTTCTTCAGGAGAAAAGTGTTCAATAGCGTAGCGCAATGAGGTACGGGGCAATTTTTGATAATAAAACTCAAGGAAAGCCACTAACGTATCTCTATCTTTTTTTCCCACTTCTCGCAGCATCCAGCCAATAGCTTTATGCATCAAGTCGTGGGGATGATGGATCAATTTAACAGCTAAAGCTAAAGTGTCTTCAAATTGATCATGTTTAATAAAAGTCCAAGTAGAGACGATGGCGATCCGCTGTTCCCACAGATTGTTACTTTCTGCTAATCTGTACAAATCACTACGGTCGGTTTTATCCAATAGATAAAGTCCTACCACGTCTTTACAAGTAACATCTACTAAATCCCAATTATTAGCTTTTTGAGCATTTTGAAGATAGAAATCATAAATTTCCTTTTGCTCTTGTGTGTCAGCTTTTTTATATTGTTTGCACAACAACAGCAAGCCGGCAAGTCGAGCTTCATGGTATGGGGAATCCAATAAAATAGAAATTTCAGAAAAAGGGAGTTTGGGGCATCTTTTCACTATATCTCTTGTCATGGGCACTAAAATGCCCAGCATCACATCCCCTTCGGCATATTGTCCTTTATCGGTTTTAAAAAACCCACTCAAAAAGAGTGCTTTTTCCGGATTGGCTACCGAAAGGAGTTCTTGTAGGATAAAATCTGCATTCATTTTAGCAAAACATTAAATGATTTTATTTCCATTTCAAAGAGTTGACCAACTGCAAGGCATCCTCTTTCAGATAGTTGATTACCGGCTGTAAAGAGTCATTATTAGGGGCAAATTGAAAGAACAAAGCACCTCTAACATAGTATTTTACGCTGTCTGAAATCCAAAATTGGAGTGTTGTAGCAGCCTCTTTTCCGGTAATATCATAAATGCGCCCATACACATGTGCTTCAGGGTCTTCAATATAGGAAAGTTGTACATCATCGGCTTTTCCGCTTTCAATGTGAAAATTGACCATTTTTTCCTCATTCACCGCAAGATCTCTCAGATTATTTTTTAAAGGAATACAGGCAATATTAAAAACAGCATTGTAAGCAGGATAGGTAATATCTATCCAAAAAACATGTTCTTTTTTAGCCTCCACTTTACATACTGCCGCTTTGGAATAATCAAAAGTAAAAGGCAATAGCGAATCCCATTGCGTATAACTATGTTCAGGCAAATCTATCCTGAAATAGCCTTTTGGTTTTGGGGAATAGTCAAAATCATGATTGCCACAAGCCACTAAAATAGGTACCAACAAGCAAAAAAAGAGTTTTTTCATCAATATATTAAGCCTCTTTGATGCGCATACTATAGAACGAACGATATACAAAAATAAGTCCTACAATCAAGAAACAGGCACCCAGAATAGGGGTATAATCAAATGTACCATTCTGAGAAGCTGTTTGAGACATATTCACAGCAATTTCTACTGCCAACATGCCAAACAGCGTAGAGAATTTGATAATAGGGTTCATAGCCACAGAGCAAGTATCTTTATAAGGGTCTCCAACGGTATCTCCAACTACTGTAGCAGCATGCAAATCTGTATTTTTCTCTTTCAAGTCAACCTCAACCACTTTTTTAGCATTATCCCATGCGCCACCGGCATTAGCCATATACATCGCTTGGAAGAGTCCAAAAACAGCAATAGAAATCAAATATGCTACAAAGAAATTAGGGTCAAAAAAGGCAAAAGCTAATGTTAAAGAGAAAATGACAATAAATATATTCCACATTCCCTGTTGAGCGTATTGAGTACAAATTTTAACTACCGCTTTAGAATCTCCAATATCAGCTTCTTCTTTATCAAGGTTTAATGTTTTTTTGATAAAACTAACGGCACGGAAAGCACCCGTAGTTACCGCTTGCATAGAAGCTCCTGAGAACCAGTAGATCACTGCGCCACCGGTAATAAATCCTAACAGAACAGGAGCATCCGTAAGAGAGAGCTGTAAAAGACCTAACTGTTTGAGCATCAATATGATAGCAAAAATCATCGTTGTAGCTCCTACTACGGCAGTACCAATCAAAACCGGCTTGGCAGTAGCTTTAAAAGTATTGCCTGCCCCATCGTTAGCCTCTAAGAAATATTTACCTTTTTCAAAATCAGGAGTAAAACCAAAGTCTTTTTCAATTTCTTGGTTAATATTGGGAATAGATTCTATTTGAGAAAGCTCAAATACAGACTGAGCATTATCGGTAACAGGACCATAGCTATCTACTGCGATCGTAACAGGACCCATGCCCAAGAAACCAAAAGCAACTAATCCAAAAGCGAAGATAGAAGCATATTCTCCAAAAATTGTCATGCCATCAATAGAGAACATAAATGCTGAAAACATCAAACCCACCATCACTAAACCTTTCCAAAAAGCACTAAAATTACCGGCAACCATACCCGACAGAATCGTGAGGCAAGCTCCTCCCTGACGGGAAGCAGTAACAATCTCTTGTACGTGTCTTGAATTAGAGCTTGTAAATGCTTTAGTAATTTCAGGAATCACAGCCGCAGCCAACGTCCCCAGACTGATGATAGAAGCTAACCTCCACCACATATCCGGTCCGTATGCACTCGTAACAGAGTTATTATTCAGCAATAAGAAACTGATGATGAAAGTTGCAATAATAGAAACTATAGAGCTAATCCACACTAATGAGGTAAGGGGTGTTTCAAAGTTGAAATTATCGGCATTTTTAAATTTTAATTTTGAAACCCAATTATTAATTCCATAAGAGATTAAAGAGGTAAAAACCATCAGAATACGCATAGCAAAAATCCAGCTAATCAAGAGTGCTTGAACCAAAGAAGGGTTTTCGATGCCACTACTTTCCACCACAGCGAGCACGATAAAAGAGATCAGAGCAACACCTGTAACGCCATAAGTTTCAAAACCATCAGCAGTAGGGCCCACGCTATCACCGGCATTATCTCCCGTACAATCGGCAATAACGCCCGGATTACGAGGATCATCTTCTCCGATATTAAAAATCACTTTCATCAAATCGGAACCAATATCGGCAATTTTTGTAAAAATACCACCCGCGATTCTCAATGCACTGGCACCCAATGATTCTCCAATAGCAAAACCGATCAAGCAAGCACCGGCTAAATGAGAAGGAACTAACAATAAGATCACCAACATCAGAATTAATTCTATAGTAATCAATAGCAAACCGACACTCATACCGGATTGTAAGGGGATCGCCACTACCCGCCATGGTTTGCCTCTTAAAGAAGCAAAAGAGGTACGACAATTAGCCCAAGTATTAATTCTAATACCAAACCACGCTACCGCATAAGAGCCGGCAATACCCAAAATAGTCCATAAAAGGATAATGAGGACTTCGCCAATCCCTTTTTCGTCTAAAAATCCGAAGTAAAATACAATAACAGCACCAATGATTGCAAATAATATCAATAAGAATTTTCCCTGTTGGAGCAGATATGTTTTACAGGTTTCGTAAATCGTATTTGCCACATTTAACATAGAGTGATGTATTTCAATTTTCTTGATTCTAAATGCCTGAAACAAGCCAAAAAACAGCCCACAAAAGACTATGATTGAGCCCCATAACAATAACGATTGTCCTGAAAACAAGCCATCAAAGAAGGTAATTTGAGTAAAATCGGGAAGAGTAATATCCGCTTCACTGGCAAAAGAAAAAAACGGAATGAGAAGCATTCCAAAAAGTAAAATCAGCTTTTTCATAAATGTAAATTTTTAATCTATAAACAGTTATTTTAAATATTTCAAAATAATCTGCAAAAATACAAAAAAAATTGCTATCTTTGTATTTCTATTATCTCATTTAATAATGATAGTTATCTCTTTAATAAACAAACAAATAATAAAAGAATATCCTTTTGGAACCCCTTTAGCAACCATAGCAAAAGCAGAAAAAGTGGAATTACCTTTCCCGCTCATGGGTGCATTAGTCAATAATAAAGTGAGGGATCTGAATTACCGTTTACATAAGCCGGTAACGATAGAGTTTTTTGATATGACCTCTCGTTTTGGAATAGAAATTTATTATCGTTCGGCATTTTTTATCCTGTTTAAAGCCGTAGGTGAGGTACTACCGGGAACAAGACTTAAGATCCTACACTCTATTTCCGGAGGTAAATACTGTGAAATAGACAACTTAGAGCAAGAACTGACAGAAGAGATGATTACCCAACTCAATCAACGAATAGATGAGATTGTGGCAGCTGATATCCCTTTTGTAAGAGAGGAGATGTTTACGCAGGATGCTTTACAAGAGTTTAGAAACCACCACCTTGAAGCTAAAGCGGCTCTTTTGGATAAACGTGGCAGGATGTTTACTTCTGTTTATAGGCTTGATAAGTATGTAAATTACTATTTTGGCGTTTTGGCTTTGAGTACCGGCTTGATAAAAGTCATGAAAACAGAGTTGTACGAAAATGGATTGCTGCTCAAATTACCCTCTAAAACGCATCCTACCTCTCTGGGTAATTCCTATAAACTACCCAAATTATTTGCCGTATATCAGACTTATAAAAAATGGGTCATGGATATTGGGGTTCCCTATGTTAAGGATATTAATAATAAAGTTGACAATGGTGAAATAGAGCAATTTATTCAAATTTCGGAAGCTTTTCACGAAAAAGAAATTGCTAAGATTGCCGACCAGATAGATCTCCAAAAAGAGGTGAAGATTGTGTTGTTAAGTGGTCCCTCGAGTTCGGGAAAAACTACTACTTGCAGACGTTTAGCGGTGCAACTTGGCGTTTTAGGATATTATCCGCTACAGATTTCGGTAGATGATTTTTTCTTGGAAAGAGAACAAACCCCTTTAGACGAAAATGGAGAATATAATTTTGAGACTATCGATGCTATTGACTTACAGCTATTTAATGACACTCTCAACAAGTTGCTTGCCGGTGAAAAAGTAGAACTGCCTACCTTTAATTTTACTACCGGCAAAAAAGAGTGGAAAGGGAAAACCATACAAATGAACGAAAGATCCATTTTAGTGATTGAGGGTATTCATTGTCTGAATCCTAAATTGACTAATCGGGTAGATGAAAGTCATAAATTCAAAGTTTTTGTCTCTGCGCTGACCTCCGTTTCTATTGATTCTCAAAATCCTATTCCTACCAGCGATACACGATTGATTAGGCGCATTATTAGAGATTATAAATATCGTAATTATTCTGCCTTAGAGACCATAAGACGTTGGCAGAGTGTGCAAACTGGAGAATATAAATATATATTTCCTTATCAAGAAAATGCAGATGTGATGTTTAATACGTCATTAGTTTGCGAATTGGGCGTTTTGAAGCAGTATGCCGTTCCTATTTTACGGGAAGTCCCTGAAACGGAGCATGAATATGCAGAGGCAACCCGACTGCTAAAATTCCTCTCTTTTTTCAAAACCATACCCGAATTTGCAATCCCCGGAGGCTCTATTTTAAGAGAATTTGTCGGAGGGAGCACGTTTCATTACTAATTTTTTTAAATACTATTTTTATGTTTTTATGGGAATCAATAGCCTTTGGACCTATCCAAAGTAGAAGGTTTGGAAAATCATTAGGAATCAACCTATTACCTACATCTCAAAAAATATGTTCGTTCAATTGTGTTTATTGCGAATGTGGATGGACAAAGTGTGCAGAAATTGATAGAGACTATTATTGCACTCCAACCATCATTTTAGAAGCGATTGAAACAAAATTATTATCTTGTTCAGAACAAAAAATTGAAATTGACAGTATTACCTTTTCAGGTAATGGTGAACCAACTTTACATCCTGATTTTGCTAAAATTATTGATGGTATCATAGATTTAAGAAACACCTATTATCCAGATAGTATTATCACTTGTCTGTCAAATGCTACGCAACTTCATAGAAAAGATGTTTTTGATGCTTTACAAAAAATTGAAAATCCTGTCCTTAAATTAGATGCGGGAAGCGAAAAGATGTTTAAGTTGATCGATACTCCTCAAGATGAGAGTTCTTTAAAAGAAATTATCTCAAATCTTAAATCCTTTCCAAAAAAATTTACATTACAAACATTATTACTTAAGGGAAAAGGAGATGGTATAGAGGTTAATAACTGTGAAGGAGATGAATTAGAGCTCTTAATCTCGCATATCAAAGACATTAACCCTACCCACGTGATGCTTTACTCACTTGACAGAGAGACACCCGCCAAAAATCTTATCAAATTAGATCTTCTAACTCTTGAAAATATTGCCAACAGAATCCGTATTTTTGGAATTGACGTATCTGTATATTGATGGTTTATTCTTATTACCTAACTTTCCCCCAATAAATATACACTACAAAAAAAAATGTTGAAATATCATAGAAACAGTATGATATTTCAACATTTTTTTGTATTTTTTCAGTGTAT